>JBARDR010000590.1:0-4772 GCA_049795335.1 Gelidibacter sp.
AAATTATTGATGTCCGGATAAAAATTTAGTCGTCATTCAAAAGATACTACTGATAAAGGGTTTTAAGTTTTTTGTTCGTTAATGTCATCATTTTTCATTTTTGGGAAATGCTACCCAAATACTAATTTCTCGTTAAACATAAATTTATAAAATACAGGTTTTAAGTGTTTTGCGGTTTATGTCTTGATTCTTAATTCCAACAGCGAAGCGGTCTTGATTCTTAACGCTGCTTCCAGTGGTATTTCACACCCACTCCAAACCAACGCGTGGGCATTGGCACAGCTCCAGCTTCGCTATAAGTGGCATTGAATAGGTTGGTAACCTCCGTGTATAAAAGAAAATTGTCATAGGTATAGTTGATCCGAACATCGGCAACGTCATAGGCATTGGCAAGTTCACGTTGCAACCATCTGTTTTTTATGGAAAATGAAAAGTCATTGATGCGGTAATGAAGGCCTGCAATAAATTGATGTTTTAAAGATTCTAAAATATATTTGGATTGAGTTTCGGTGGAGGTCTCAAAAGATGGATGCATATAATTATAGCTCACTTCATAACCGAAAGCGTTTTTTTCGCCTAAATCAAAATCCTGTTGCAGTCTGGCATACACACCGTGCATCGTGTTTTTCCCAAGATTCATTGGAGAATAAGGCTCGGACGCATCGGTACGTACCCAATCAATAAAATCAGAGATATTACGGTAGAAATAGCCGGTTTTTAACTGTAAATTTCCTTTTTTATACTGAACATTCCCTTCATAGTTCCAGGCGTTTTCTGGTTGTAGTGATACATTCCCCACATTTCCCGGACGCTGATCCAGGTATAAATCTGTAAAAGAAGGGATACGCTGTCCTGAACCAATACTGGTCGAAACTTTCCAATGCGCATTCACCAGATAGGCTAAATCTATGCCCGGATACATCTGCCAGCCAAAATCGGTATTGTAGTTGGCATAAAGCCCAACCGTTCCTCTTAGTTTTTCGCCTAAACGACTCTTTAATTCCGCGTAAGCGCCATGATTATCTCGTTGATGCTGACCAATATTTGAACTGTTGATTTTTTCCAGGCGCGATTCCCAGCCAAAACCAAAAGTTCCGATGGCTGTTTTAAGACTGCTGTTCAATTCCAGCATCAGCGCGTTGGTATAATGCAAAGACCGTCCTTTGCTCAAATCATCTTTAAAATAGCGGTAGTCATCTTCGCCATAGCGATCGCTGATTCGTGGCGAAATCGTAAAATTACCAAAGGTATGTGTTGAAGACAGACTAAAAACAGATGATTTCACAAGCTCTTCTGAATTCACATCACCTGGAGCAGCATAATAACCATTGGCACCAAAGTGGTTTCGGGCGTAACCGGCCATCGCCTGAAGACTATGATGCTCATTAATTTCATAATGACCACTATAAAAAAGACGGGTGTTTTTTGAGGCTGAATTGTACCGTTGTCCGCTGTAATCGCTTTGTGCCACCGAAAAAAGTTGACTTTGGTTTTCAGATCCGTAGATGCCGGTAACCGCAGCCGCGAGGCCACCATAAATTCCTGAGCCATCGCCTTCGTCTTTGTTTTTAAAAGAACTTCCGGCCTGAACATCTGCAATGACAGAAGGGCTTTTTGCTTTTTTGGTTACAATATTAATCGCACCAGTCAATGCATTGATGCCATAAATTCGGGCCGCGGCACCGCGTAGCACTTCAATATGAGCAATGGCATCCAAAGGCACAGGAATATTCATCATATTATGTGCCGTTTGCGCGTCAATCATCTTTACACCGTTAATCAACACTAAAGTTTGCTCGGACGTGCCTCCATCAATCGAAATATCGGTCTGCGTGCCAAACGGTCCGCGCTGTCTGATGTCCACACCGCTGATATAGGACAACACCTCATTAATTGATTTTGCAGGAAGTGCCTGAATCTGCTTTTGTGTAATCACCTGAATATCCCGCGTAGATTCACTAAAAGGGGTTTGCAATCGGTTGCCCTGAATAATGACTTCTTCCAATGCGTGATTCGGAATTTCCGGATCGGGAAGCGTTTGCTTTTGTTGTGCAAAACTTGGTAGCGCAACTATGAGTCCTAAAGTGACCAGTACGTTTTTCATAACATTTTTTTTAATGGTAGTTTCTAAATATGTCGGCAAAGGTTTGGATTAAAATAGTATTTTTGGTAGTCCGAAATGTAAATAATGAGTAGTCCGGTTATAATTCCTTTTCCTTCGTTTGTAAAAATAGATCGCCGAAAAAAAGATGCAGTCTATATGCAAATTGTCTATCAATTTATTAATGCGGTCAAAAGCAACCTTTTGGAAGATGACGATCAGCTTCCGGGCAGCCGTAAAATCGCCGAAGACCTCCAAGTTCACCGGAAAACGGTGGTGGCCGCTTTGACAGAACTCCAAGAGCAAGGTTGGGTAAAAACGGTTCCTAATGTGGGTGTATTCGTTATAAATCCTGAGATGTCCTCAGAGAAAGCTAAAAAAACCAAAGTTTTTCAACATCCTCCAGAAACAGCCCAATATCACTTTAGGAAGGAATTTATTTTAGATAGCCCTTTAGAGGAAAACCTGGAAAAATTATATTTTACGGACGGTACGCCAGATTATCGCCTGATCAAATCAGAAGAACTGGGGCGTTTTTATACCTCGGTACTCCGCAGAAAAAAGCAATCTGTTTCTTTCTCAAATACAACCGATGGGAATTTATTTTTTAGGGATCAACTCAGTTATTATCTCAATTTAACCCGAGGCTTTCATCTGTCAAGAGACTTTTTATTGCCCGTGGCTGGTCTGGAGCAGGTGCATTCCATTCTATCCCGCCTATTGATCCATACAGGCGATGTCGTTTTGGTAGAAGAGCTCAGCTACTTTTTACCCAATATGATCTACAGTCAAGCCGGCGCCAAGATGAAAACGATTCCGGTGGATGCCGACGGGATGGACATCGATTATATTCAAAAGCATTTTAAGCGCGGCGAGATACGCTTGGTTTATATCAACACCAAATGCCAATATCCAACCACGGTCGCCTTGTCCAAAAAACGAAAAGCGCAATTACTACTTTTGGCTGAACAGTACGATTTTATTGTTGTTGAAGAAGATTCTGATTTTGAGTTTTCAATGGTTAGAAACAATACCGAATCCTTATTTAGAAAAAACGGTGGCCATCGCATCATCTATATTGGTGCTTTCGGACGCTTTTTAAACCCGGGATTTCAGATGAATTTCCTAATTGCCCCAAAAGATCTGCTACAAGAAGGCGCTAAACACCTGAACATCTTTGGAAAGCCCAATTTAATGATGGAAAAAGCCTTAGGTGAAATCATCCACCAAGGCGACATTCACAGGTACCAAAGAAAATCTAAAAAAGTCATCGCTGAACGCAAGGAACTTTTTGCCGGATTGCTCATCAAACATTTTAATGACCAAATCAACTTCAAGGTGCCACCTTCAGGTTTAGCATTTTGGATTCGGTTTAAGGAGACCTTTTCGTTGACGCAATTACAAAAAAAGGCTAGAGAGAAAGGGCTATTTATTCCAAGTATCTGCCTTTATCAAAACCGATCGCTGACCGCTTTAAGATTAGGATTTGCACATCTTAATCCGCAGGAAATGGAAGAAGCCGTTAAACTACTTGAGGAAGCTTATTGGGATTTGGCCAAGCAACCAATGCCATGAGTTTTTCTATTCTAACTTGCGAGAGAATCCGATCACCTTTTAAAATCTATTGGACTGATTTTCTTTCCAGTCGTCTTTGAAGGCATTAAACAGCCGTTTTAGATTAAACTTTAATAAATTCTTAAGTCTTTTCGGACTTCTAAAAGACTACTTTTGCTCGATCAAATAATGAATAATGATTTTCGATTTACTTATAGCGATGCTTTGGAGCGTTTCTCCCTTAGGAGAAGCTAAAGTTGGTATTCCTTATGCGCTTTTGCACGGGGTCAATATTTATGTCGCTTTTCTTTTTTGCTTTGCGGCCAACGTGTTGGTATTCCCGATCATGACCTTCTTTTTGGATGTGGTGAATCGCTACTTATTTAAATGGTATTATTATAAGAAATCAGCAATTTTTGTGGCACGACGCGCTAAAAAGGGTGCAGGAAAAAATGTTGAGAAATACGGATTTTGGGGTTTGATGATCTTTGTTCTGATTCCACTTCCAGGAACTGGTGTTTATGCAGGAACTCTTGCCGCCTATCTTTTTGGCATTGATCGGAAACGTGCTTTCCTCGCAAATACGATTGGCATCTTCTTTTCTTGCCTTATTATTTGGGCGACGACCATCGCAGCCATGAAAGGTTTTAAGTAGTTAAGCGCCTGGGGATATTTCAGATGAGGGTTTAATTAGCAACGTTTTTTAAGAAGTCCGTGTTTTTAGGGTGATGTCTTATTTTTCTAGTACAAACTAAAATCTTCAAAAGAAGTTAAAAGCTAATAGCTTCTAAAACAAAACTACACATAGGTTCGCCTTCCAATAAAGATTCATTCCGCACAATTCAATCCGATTTCATTCCTTCAAAGTTTTAGTCCCTGGCGAAACAGCACTGGCCTCTAAGCTATTAAGAATCCGTCTTAGCCTGGATAACGTTATGAAATGTCGGCAAATTCTCAGTAATACTGCCCGCACCTTTCTTGTTAATCTTGAAGGTGACATCTTTTGTGGTGGTAAATAAAAGCACGGTTGAAAAAGACGTTTTTAAATGCGATTTTAAAACCTCAAAAGCATCTTCCAGAGTCAATTCCTGTTCCTCATCCTCAGTTTCTTTAGAAG
>JBARDR010000591.1:0-4488 GCA_049795335.1 Gelidibacter sp.
ATCATACGCTACCGTATCCTTTAACAACGGCAATGGGTTATTTGCAAATGATGAGGGCGAATTTGTTTTCACAAAAAAATTGTACCCAGATATTGACACCCTCTACATTTCGGCATTAGGTTATAAAGATCTTAAGGTGGCAACCTCAACCTTGCCAAACATCATTCTGATGGACACCGAAACCAATGCTTTAGATGAAGTGTTAATTACCGCAAAAATAGACCGGAAATTCAAGGAAGAGAAAGTGAAACCATATTTGGATGATGATTATTACCATTGCTGGTTACCTACAATAGAATCTGAAATTGCCGTTTATTTTTCAAATCCAGATCCGGCTTTGAAAAAAATCACCAAAGTACTTTTCCCAATTACCTTAGAATCTAAAGATTGGGACAAGCGCAAACGTTCCAACGCTGATAAAAAACCATTTTCAACCTTATTTAAAGTCAATTTTTATAACAATGACAACGGCTTTCCTGGCAAAGAAATCATCAACCGCACCATAGTTTTTAGAGTAACGGAAAAAGATGGCGACCAATTTACTTTAGATGTGTCTGATGAAGACATCTTTATTCCAGAATCTGGGTTTTTCGTATCCTTACAGGTTTTAGGATACACCGACGATAAAGGCAAATTGTTATCCAACAAGAAATATAAAGAAATCAAATCCAACGATGGGAGTATTGTTAAAATTCCAACAAATTTCAGACCGCTTCTTCCGTTTACTGATGAAATTCCTCAAAGTAGAACTTTTATCAAACGTGTTTTTATTAATGGCAATCAATGGACGCGATTCGAAAAGGGCAGCAATTTTCAATCGACACTTCTACAATCAGGACTCAATAACTATGGCATTGGATTAACATACAACGCCTATAAAGATTAAAATTCATGAACTATCCTTGGCACCTTTACCTCATGGCAGCAATATATATTTTTGCAGGAATGATGCATTTCATTAGGCCAAAAACCTATTTACGCATCATGCCAAGATATTTGCCTAGTCATAAAGTTTTGGTAAGCCTGAGCGGTGTTGCAGAAATTATACTCGGGGTTGGTCTGTGTTTTCCTTCAACAAAAAATATCGCCATTTCAGGTATTATTGCAATGTTGACCGTATTTTTATTAGTGCATTTTTATATGCTTTCCAGTAAAAAAGCAGGAGCCGGCATTCCGCAATGGGTGCTAATCTTGCGCATTCCTTTACAATTCGGATTAATGTACTGGGCCTATTGGTATTTGCAGTTTTAATTTTTCCTATTAAAACATTATCTTCGATAACTTAACGGTATAAAACGACATGAACACTTCAAAAGCTTTACTTTATCTAATCCTGTTTATCATGATGAGTTGCGCACATACTAAAGAAGAAAAAGAAATTGTTTATAGCTATGTAGAAGAGCCACATTCTTATGCCAAACCAAACAATGCTTTTATCAAGCACTTGAATTTAGATATTGTGGTCGATTTTGAAAACGAAATCATCAGCGGAAAAGCCATTTATGATATTGAAAACAACAAGAGTAGGCAAATTATTTTAGATTCAAAACACTTAAATATTGAATCGGTTTTGGCGGATGGCAAAGAAACGGAGTTTTCCTTAGGAGTCAATGACAAATATATGGGCCAACCGCTAACGATCAACATCGATCAAGACACCAAAGAAATTACTATCATTTATAAAACGACCAAAAGCTCTGAAGCCGTCCAATGGCTAAAACCACAACAAACGGCTGATAAAACCTCCCCTTTTCTATTCACACAAGGACAAGCTATTTTGACCAGATCTTGGATCCCAATTCAGGATAGTCCACAAATTCGTATTACTTATGAGGCCAAAATTCAAGTCCCTAAAGGCTTAATGGCCGTCATGAGCGCAGAAAATCCGACGGAAAAAACTGCAGATGGCTTATATCATTTTAGAATGAATCAAGCCATTCCTCCTTATCTTATTGCCTTGGCAGTTGGCGATTTTAGTTATAAAGCTATCAGCGATCGCACCGGAGTTTACGCTGAAAAATCAATGCTTAAAAAATCCTACGAAGAGTTTTCCGATATGGAAAAGATGGTTTCAGCAGCCGAGCAGCTTTATGGCCCTTATGCATGGGGACAATTTGATGTGATTGTGTTGCCTCCAAGCTTTCCGTTTGGCGGTATGGAAAACCCGAGACTAACTTTTGCGACCCCCACGGTTATTGCAGGCGATAAAAGCTTAGTATCCTTAGTGGCCCATGAGTTGGCACATTCCTGGTCAGGAAATTTAGTTACAAACGCGACTTGGAATGACTTTTGGCTCAATGAAGGGTTTACGGTGTATTTCGAAATGCGCATTATGGAAGCGGTTTATGGAAAACAACGCGCAGACATGCTCGCTCTCATTAGCAGACAGGATTTGGACGATGAATTGGAAAATTCAAAAGACTCACCCCATGACACGAAACTCAAACTCGATTTGAAAGGCAGAAATCCTGATGATGCGATGAACAGTATTGCATATGATAAAGGCTATCTTTTTTTAAGAACTTTGGAAGAAACCGTTGGTCGCGAAAAATTAGATGACTTTTTAAAAACCTATTTTAAAGAACACGCTTTTTCGACCATGACTACAGAAAAATTCGCGGACTATCTCAGCACCAATCTTCTGAAAAAAAACAATATAAGCTTCAATACCGACGAATGGATTAATCAGCCAGGAATTCCTAAAATCCAAGCCGTCATTAGCTCTGATAAATTTAAAAATGTGGAACATACCCTTCAGGAATATATTACTAGTGGCAAATTCGATAAAAAAGTAACCGAAGATTGGACACCTCAGGAATGGGTACATTTCATCAGAAATTTCCCTAAAGATATGACCGCGGATCAAATGAAATATTTAGATGATGCTTTGAACCTGACCAATTCTTCAAATTCCTATATTCAAATGGTATGGTATGAACAAGCTTTAAATCAAGACTACCACGGCAATAATGTAGATGCGAAAATTGAAGAATTTTTAACCCATGTAGGACGACGCTGGTATGTAGAAACTCTTTTTAAGGCGTTTAAAAGAAACAACAGAATGGAAGATGCACTGAAAGTTTATGAAAAAGCACGACCAAGCTATCATTCTGTAACTGTCAAAACGATCGATGATTTATTGGGATTTAAATCTGAGGAAGGAACAAACTAAAGGTCATTTGATCAATATCCTGAGTGTGAATGATGTTCAAAGATAATCAGGTCTAGTTTCTAATTTCTAGTTAAAAAAAATTACTCTACCAAGAAATCAAAATAAGTATCAGGAAATGGTTCCCATCTTAAGGTATAATGCCACCATTCTTTTTCATAGTTTCTAAAATTGTGCTTTTCCATGGCAGATAATAATATGCCACGGTTCCTTTTTTGAACTTCAGTGACATCAGGATTGTACGTCCATGATTTTTCTCCAAAAAAATCAAAAAAACCTCCCATATCTAAAGGTTCACCAGTATTCGCATCTATAATGCCCAAATCTATGGTACTGCCTCTACTATGACCAGATTTTGACGCGATATACCCTTCACTGAACAAAAATTGCTTTTCAACTTCAGGATAAAATTCGTGCTTATTAATGGTGTCCCCTAAATCTTTAGCCCATCTGACAAAATGATCCACTGCACGTTGCGGCCTGTATCCATCATAAACTTGTAAGCACAGATTTTGGTTTCGAAGATCCTCCTGCACCTTTTTTAAGGCTTCTGCCGCTTGCTTTGTAAGAATCAATCTATTGGATTCATAACCTTCTATGGGCATTCCAACAAAATTATTATCTGTAAAATAGCGCAATTGCACATCCAAATCGGGAATCTCGTCTTGTGCGTATACAAATCCTTCAGCTAATTCAGAAGTTGGGATTTTGGCAAACGCAAATCCCAAAATAATCAGTACTAAAAGCAATCCTTTGTTTTTCCCCATAGTTGTGCTAATTTAGATAAAATTTATAGCATGGACTTATTTTCCTCAGATAAAAGGCATTTCCAACTCCCCAATGCCGAATTGATTTATATCCCGAATTTTTATGATCCTCGAAAGGCAGATATTTATATAGAATATTTAAAGAACAACATTACATGGCAGCAAGACGACATCAAAATCTTTGGAAAAACACATCCCCAACCCCGATTGACAGCTCTATTTGCAATTAATGCAAAACCTTATAGCTACTCCAACATGACGATGATACCAAAACCATTCACATCTGAGCTTCATCAAATCAAAACCGATATAGAGAAGATAAGTCAACATGAATTTACGACCGTGTTATTGAATTTATATAGAAATGGAACCGATAGTAACGGTTGGCATGCCGATAATGAAAAAGCCTTGGGCATAAATCCTGTCATCGCTTCTCTAAGTTTTGGAGCGACCAGAGCATTTCATTTTAAACACCGGACGATTAAAGAAGAACGCCACAAACTCAATTTAGAACATGGCAGTTTACTGATCATGAAAGTAGAAATGCAGCAT
>JBARDR010000592.1:0-4088 GCA_049795335.1 Gelidibacter sp.
GTTTAAAGCAATTGATCTCTGTAGAAGCACAACAAACTTTTGAAACAGGTGTGCGCTATCAAATGTATCATGCGCTGATGTTGTTGTTTGTTGGAGGAACGACGTTTTTAGGCCAAAAAGCAAAGAAAACCATCTATGTGTTGGTGTTGATAGGGGTGGTGTTCTTTTCGGGATCTATTTATGGTCTGGCGACCATGGAGATCACAGGAATTAACTTTAAAAGTATAGGTTTTATAACGCCAATAGGTGGATTACTTCTCATTATCGCTTGGACTTTAATGACGATAAATTTTTTAAAGGTCACTAGGGATAATTCTTGAAAAAGGAGACCTAAGTTAAAATAATGTTTAATTTTGCAGAACAAACAACACACTAATATTATGGCCAATAACGCCCAAACTACGAAATCGATTTCGTTAGATCCGTACGGTATAAAAAATGCCAAAGTACACTATCAATTATCTTCAGAAGAACTTCATGAAATCACTATTGCTAATGGGCAAGGGGTAGAAGCATCTTCCGGCGCCCTAGCAGTTAATACTGGGGAGTTTACAGGACGCTCACCAAAGGACCGGTTTATTGTCAAGGATGAAGTCACTAAAGATCGCGTATGGTGGGGAGATGTCAACATTCCATTTGATCCCAATGATTTTCAGAAACTCTACGATAAAGTAGCCAATTACCTTTCAGGAAAAGACGTTTATGTAAGAGATAATTATGCTTGTGCTGATGAAAAATACAAGTTGAATATTCGTGTCATTACCGAATATCCATGGAGCAACCAGTTTGCCGACAACATGTTTTTACGTCCGACAGCAAAAGAGTTGGAAAATTTCGCTCCGGAATGGACCATTGTTAATGCCCCTGGTTTTATGGCTGACCCTGCTGTGGATGCCACACGCCAGCATAATTTTGCTATTTTAGATTTTACTCGAAAAATCGCTTTAATAGGAGGAACCGGATATACTGGAGAAATTAAGAAAGGAATATTTTCTGCTTTGAACTTTATTCTGCCAGTTTTTAAAGAGACCTTGCCAATGCACTGTAGTGCCAATATTGGTAAAGATGATGATACCGCAATCTTCTTCGGATTGTCTGGGACAGGAAAAACGACTTTGTCTGCAGATCCTAACCGACGATTGATTGGAGATGATGAGCATGGTTGGACTAAGGAAAACACGGTATTCAATTTTGAAGGCGGTTGTTATGCTAAAGTGATCAATCTTTGTGAGGAAAATGAACCTGATATTTTCAAAGCCATTAAGAAAGGCGCCATTTTAGAAAATGTCATTTTAGATGCCAATGGCGTTGTTGATTTTGACGATATCTCCATTACACCAAATACACGTGTAAGTTATCCAATTGATCATATTGATAATATTGCAGTGCCTTCCATTGGTAAGAATCCAAAAAATATTTTCTTTTTAACGGCTGATGCCTTTGGTGTTTTGCCTCCAATTTCAAAATTGACTCCGAGCCAAGCAGCCTATCATTTTATTTCGGGATACACCGCCAAAGTAGCAGGAACTGAAGCTGGTGTTGTAGAGCCTGTGCCGAATTTCTCAGCCTGTTTTGGTGCTCCTTTTATGCCTTTACATCCAGCGAAATATGCTGAAATGTTAAGCAAGAAGATAAAAGAAACTGGGGTTAAAGTATGGTTGGTTAATACAGGTTGGACCGGTGGCCCTTATGGCGTCGGTACCCGAATGAAATTGAAATATACCAGAGCGATGATCAATGCGGTATTGAATGGCGATTTAGGAGACTATACTTACGAAGATTACCACATCCATTCAGTTTTTGGTACTGCGCAACCAAGGTCTTGTCCTGGAGTGCCAACTGAAGTATTAAGCCCAAGAACAACATGGAATAATGATCAAGCTTACTATACCACAGCCTTTAAATTGAGTAATGCCTTCCGAGAAAACTTCAAGAAATATGAGGAGTTTGCAAATGAGGAAATTAGAAGAGGCGGTCCGCAACGTTATGCGTTCTAGACCAATTAATAGATAAAGAAAAAGGCGATTCAAAATTTTGAATCGCCTTTTTTTATGTTAAGTAGAAATTTTATTTTCCCTTATTTACTTTTTCAATATATTTTTCCAATGCCATGGTCATTGAGGGTGTTTCGGGAGTGGGAGCTAAAATATCAACCCTCAAACCATGATCTTCCACCGCTTTTGCAGTCGTGGAACCAAAAACAGCAATACGTGTTTTGTTTTGCTTAAACTCTGGGAAATTATGGAATAAAGATTCGATTCCTGATGGACTGAAGAACACTAAGATGTCATAATATACATCAGCAAGATCAGATAAATCACTAATAACCGTTTTGTAAAAAATAGCTTCTTTCCACTTGATGTTTAAACTATTAAGAAGTTCTGGTACGTCGTCGTTTAGTTTATCGGTAGTGGGCAACAAGAAACTTTCATCTTTGTATTTCTTAATCATCGGAGACAAATCTTCGAAGTTACGCTTACCCACATAGATTTTGCGTTTTCGATATACCACATATTTTTGCAGGTAAAAAGCTACGGCTTCACTCTGACAAAAATATTTTAAAGTATCAGGCACTTTAAAGCGCATTTCATCTGCGACTCTAAAAAAATGATCTACAGAGTTTCTGCTGGTTAGAATAATAGCAGAATAATTAGCTAAATCCACTTTTTGCTGTCTCACATCTTTGGCAGCAAGGCCTTCAACATGGATGAATGGGCGGAAGTCAATCTTTACTTTTTGTTTTTCTTGGAGATCAAAGTAAGGCGAATTTTCGATTTTAGGTTCCGGTTGAGACACTAAAATTGTTTTCACTTTCATAGGCTTTGGATGGTTTTAAGCTTTATATTCTACAATTATTTTATACAAAATCAGATAAGGCCCAATTTCAAGTGCGCAAAGATACAAAATAAAATAGAATATGTTGTTGGTCACCACCTTTTGATGATTTTTGAACGAAGTCATGAATCCAATTAGGTTAATCAGGACCATAATCGAAATTGCCACTATAATTATTTCCTTTGAAGGGTTTATTGTATACAAGAACAGGGCATTAATGAGTAAAAGTAGAAAGCCGCTGAAATTTTTATAGCTTGTTTTTTGAAAGAGGTAAGAATCAATCAAAGGATCGATTTCAAATAAACTGCCTACCAGTCGTTCTACTAAAATTTTAATCACTGATAAGCTCGTAACTCCAAGAAGGAATTTCAGAAACATGTCCAATTCGAAAATTTGAGTTGGTTCAAGTGTAAGGTAGGAGAGATAAGCGAAAATGGTAACAGAAATGATTAGGTTGAAAAACAGCAGAGCGTCAAAAAAGTCAATAAACTTTTGATCTTTCGTATACAATTTTAAATACTTGGAATTGCCGATAACACCTATAAAATCCAAAAACCGATTGGTGAATAATACCTTGGCCGTAGTAATGAAAACCAATCCCAAAACCATAAAAATGGTAAACCATTCATAAGATATAATCTCTCTTATCATGCTGCTAAATTATAAAGAAAATTTTATCTGTCCATTTCAATAAAATTAATCTTTTAAAAAAACTTACTTTTGCTAAAATTTTTATCGATGAAAGACGCTATTGTCATCATTCCAACGTTTAATGAAATTGAAAATATTGAAGCCATTATCATTGCGGTCTTTGTGCAGGATAAAGCTATCGATATCCTTGTGGTTGATGATAATTCACCCGATTTAACAGCTGAAACAGTAAAGTCTTTACAGAAGGAGTTTCCCGGCCGTTTGTTTTTACTCCAACGAGAGACCAAAACTGGATTGGGAACTGCATACATTGACGGGTTTAAATGGTGTTTGGAAAAAGAATATGAGTATATATTTGAAATGGACGCTGATTTCTCACACAATCCTGAAGATTTAGTGAAACTATATCACGCTTGTGCAAAAGAAGGTGCTGACGTTGCCATTGGTTCGCGATATATAACGGGTGTTAATGTGGTCAATTGGCCAATGAATAGGATATTATTATCTTATTTTGCCTCAAAATATGTGCGGTTTGTGACCCGAATGAAGATTCAGGATACCACCGCTGGATTTGTTTGTTATAGAAGGGAAGTATTAGAAAC
>JBARDR010000593.1:0-4715 GCA_049795335.1 Gelidibacter sp.
GGATGAGGCAGCTTTTTCCTCATGGAAAGAAAATATAAAAACTTTGCTTGATGTTAGAGGTGGATCGGATTTTTTTCGAGATGAAATTAAAAAAATCTGGTATCCTGATTATAAATTATTTAGTGAAGAAATTTTAGATACCATAGGTCAAGATTTATTACTTCAGAAATATAAAAATCACTTTTCCGATTTTAAGAACTACAACTTTATTCTTACCGGTGACTTTAATTCTGAAACCTTGCTAAAGCAAGTAAAAAAATATTTTGCAAAATTACCAGTTTCAGGACAAGAAGATTATCTACAGCCGGTTTCTAGGAAATTTGACCTAAGAAAAAGAAATGATACAATCAGACTGAAAAATCTTGACCAAGCTTTTGCAGAAATTTATTATCCCGTAAAAGTTCCCATGGATATTAAATCACAGGCTATACTAGATATAGTTAATCTTGCCCTCAATGAACGGATCAATCACAGATTGAGGATAGGTTCCTACAGTCCAAGTGCTAGTGGTTATTGGATAGATAAAAAGAATAATATTTATACTTTCTTTGTGAACTTTGATAGTGAATTGGGGCATGAACAAAATATGATAGAATATGCTGAGGAGGAGTTTATGAAATTGCACAAAACCGGAGTTGATCAGGATTGGTTAGATGCCACTATAAATTTACAATTAAACAAGCATGAACAGGCCATCAGTAATTTTGGATATTTCAATTACTGGCCCGATTACCTTAAAAAATCAATTAAAAATAAAGAAAATTCTCAGGACTGGATATTGCAATATCCTTCACTTATAAAAAATTTCATATCTCTGGAGGAGGTGAATGAAGCTATTCGAAAATTCCTTAGTGTAAGAAATCAACAAACGTTTTTAGTTCTTCCTGAAGAAATGGTTCAGTAAAATTCGGAAAACATCTAATTTTGTTTAAAAAGCACATTGGTGGTTTTCACCAATGTGCTTCAAACAATTTAAACTGCTATTAAAGCTGAATTAAAATTGGTTCGCCGTCCGCACTGCTTTCCTTTCGTGTGTTCGTGTCCATTTCATCATATAGATCAAAACTTAGTCCATTGACACTAAACTTGACCCGACAAGTTTCTGCGCCTCCCTCACAGATTTGTTCCGGGATTGCTCGCCAGTTACCATTATCTAAAACATAATCATTCGCAAACACTTCCGGTTGGATTTCGGTAGGCCTTGCCATATTGGTAAAAGACATGCCTAGAACTACAAGAAGTGCCACTGTTGGAATTAAAAATAACTTTTTCATAATATGTATATTTAAATTAACGATCTACTCTATTGTACAGGTTTTCGATCTTCCCCTGTCACTACGTAGTATTATTGTTGTTTTTCTGATGGTTTAGAAGGCTCAAGCAAGATGCCGAGTACCGCCAAACCAATAAAAAATAAATTAAATAAGATATGGCTTCTCCAGCTTAGGCCCGAAATAACGCCACCACAGGAACATGGGGTGTAAGGACTGAAATAAAGCGTGTAAATGAGATAGCCGGTAAACACCAACATCAATCCCAAAAACGAAAAGAAACCCCAACCTCTGAGTGACGGCCATAGCAGTAACACCACCACCAAAAGTTCAACCACGGGAATCGTTCACACCAGAAAAGGAGCAGCCTGGGCCACAAGAGGCACTTGAGATAACTGATCTTTAAATACAGTGATGCCAATAATTTTGCTTAAGGCAGCATAACTAAAAAGGAAGATAAACAATAGGGCCAAAGCGTTGGTGATAAAAATTTGGGCCGTATGTTTTCTTCGATAGCACATCGCTTTTGCAGATCAGTTTAACGGTAACTAAGTTACTGGCGACAAATCAGAAAATATGAGGGAATTAGCGTCAAGGTTAAGGACAAAGCCCTCAGTCTTTTATATGAATCCAAGCTCCCGCGCCCGCCCCAGTAATTTCTGGTCATCTTGGCCCACTACGTCAAATATTTCTTTCAGATGGCGCTTTCTGCGTTCGATGGTGGCCTTGCTCATCGGTAGAATATTTGATAACGAGGCCGTGCTGGCTCCTAAAGAAAGCCTGTACAGGATCTGCCGGTCCCATTGGTCAACGACAAAATCGTGCGCCAAATTTTTACGTAGCACCTGAATCACACTCGGACCGTAAAAGGTGTTCCCGTCTATAAGACTCGAAATAGCGTCCATGATGTTGCTCGCATTGCTTTCTACCTTGATCAAAAAACCTTCGGGGTTCAAGGTTTTAAAGAGGCTATTGATGCGATACACACTGTCAAAACTTGTGTTGATAAGCAACTTTGATTCGGGATGGCGCTGTCGTACCTCTCGTCCAATATCTTCTCCAGAGAGCCAGCGTCCACAGCGTGATGGAGGAATGACTAAGTCTAGCATAACCAGATCGAAACCTATTGGTACTTGCCGGTGTAATAGATGGATAGCAGCATCACTCGACGCGGCTTCTGAGATCTTAAAATCCAATTCTGGGCGCTGCTTTTTCAATAGCTTCAAGGCTCTGACATACCCCTCCAAAATTAATGGATGGTCTTCTACAAACAGAATTTTAATGACTTGGCTTTCCATGGTTCTGATGTTTTAATTTAATGGTAATGGTGGTTCCTTTTTTTTCAGAGAATAAGTGAAATACGCCGTTGATTTTCTCTGTTCGGGCGCGCATATTGCGCAGTCCCAAACCTTTTTTGACCAGACCTTCTCTAAATCCTGACCCATTGTCCGAAATGATAATTATAAAGTGGTCTTTAATTTGGAGAGATAGGACAACCTTACTCGCCGCCGCGTGCTTTACGATATTATGCAAGGCTTCTTCCACAATACGAAAAAGATGCATCTTCACCTGTTCGTGTAGGGCTTCAAAAGGTGCGGGTTGCTCACAGCTTAGGAGGTAATCAAAGTTACCTTGATGGCTTTTTTGTTGTAATAGCACCTCTAGGTTCTTGATCAATAGGGCTTGGTTATAAGGGGGTTGCTGAACTAAGTTGTAGGAGAGGGCCCGAAGCTGCTGTTCAATTTTTAATAGACTCTGAGAATGGGAGTGAAAATCATTGGTATTGTTTTCTAAATCTAATAAGTCCCAGTTCAGGCGCATCCCAAACAATTGGGTAAGGACACTGTCATGCAATTCTTCGGCAAGGCGTTCGCGTTCTTCTTGGCGGGCCTTTTCTCCTTCACGCCACTGCTCAATGCGCAGGGCATAAATGGCCTCGTCGGCGTCTTGCTGTAGGGCCGCAAAATGGAGTTGCTTGTTGTGGATACGGAGGCTCATCGACCAATAAATAAATACCAGCAGAATGAGAATGATGATGGCAATAACGATCCACAGCAATTTTTGCTGGGATAATCGGGCATTCGCTTTAATATAATCGTCAGTTTCATACTGAATTCGTGCAAACTTTTCTCGCTGTTTGTTCTCATTCTTTCGCAACGCATCGGCCAATTCGATATATCGGGTCAAGTGCTCAGTTGCTAACTGGGGCTCAAGGATCGAGAGCCGCTTTAAAGCGCCCATCTGGTCACGGTGCAGTCCTTTGCTGGAACTGATTTGTAAGGCTTTTTCGGCATGGGCGCGTGATAAGGGTATCTGGTCATGGGCCTTGTAATAATCAGATAAATGGAGATGGCTAATGATGATACTGGGCAGATGCTGTAAGCTGTCCCGAAGGCGCAAAGCGGTTATAAGATCTTGCTCAATGGCTGCTGCCGGTGTAAAAAGGAGCCGGGTATAAGCAAGATTGTCCAATAAACGGGCATAAAGTTCGGGATGGACTTGTTGCAGACCAGGAGTGCCAAGGGCTTTCTGAAAGGTGTCTAGGGCCAAGGTTCCAGAGCCCATCTTTTGATGCACCACGCCTAAATTGTTCAGAAGATCGGCATAAAGAAGGTGGGGGCCAACAACGGCCATTTCTAATGCGGCCTCATAATAGAAAATGGCTTGGGCATAATCTTCCATCCCGTCATACACCGTCCCCAGTAAATTATAGGAGCTCATAATTTGAGGTCGCTTATCTAATTCCTTATATAACGTTAAGGCCATGAATAAATTCATTTCAGCACGGGAATAATCGGCCACCATCGATGCGATATAACCCATGTTGTAAAACATCTTTGCCCTGTAATAGGTGTGATTCGAAGCTTCAAACAAACGCTCGGCGTTGCGGTAATTTATAAAGGCCTCAGGATATCTAAACTTGGAGAGATAATATTCTCCCCAATTCCAATGGATGTCTGCCATCAAGTAGGTGTGGTGCATTGTTGTGGCTAGCTCCATGGCGCGGGTATTGAAAGTGTAAAACAACGAGGTGTCCGGAAGATGCAGGACCTCTCGCGCCAATTGGGCAAATGCTGCTACTTTGAGTGAATCTAACGGTAAGCTGTCAAGTTCTTGATAGGAGTGGAGGAGCCTGGCAGAGCGAATTGAATCTGGGGTCATCGACCCAATTTTGATAGGTATAATCAAATGGACTGACTCCGGAGGTGGCAAATCCTGGGTATACCCGTATAAAAGTAAAAAAAACACACTCACGTGCGTGATTACAGACGATGTCATAACCGGCAATTTAAAGTTTAAGATAGCAAAAAGACTGTTGTTGCAAAGTCTTTTGGCCATCTTATGGATAAAACAAACTTAATCCCTCACATTGTTGGGATATACACTGTGCTCTCCTCCAGCGGCATAGCTGTCTGAAGGCATAGAGGTGTCATGGACAATGGC
>JBARDR010000594.1:0-3586 GCA_049795335.1 Gelidibacter sp.
CTTGAAGAGCAAATGAAAAACAATTCTGGAAGTGGGGTTCCGCTACTTGCCAGGATCCCGATCATAAAATGGCTGTTCAGCTCCCGTATAAAGGAAACTAAGAAAGCCAAATTAACAGTACTTATAAAACCAACGGTCATCTATTAATGTTTCAAAGCATAACTTCATATCTCCTATTTGGAAATCAATATTGTGGTATTGAGCATACCTCCCATCACAATACAGAACTTATTTACACCACCATTCTAAAAAAGAATAAGAAAGCACTCCATATTCAGGACACTTTTGAATATAACAACATTGAAGATTTATCAAACGACATCCCTAAAAACACACATGCCTATTTGATTCTGAACAATGAAAATATCTTGACAAAAAAGCTTGAAGGTGGATCTAAAGAAGCTATTCAATTGGTTCAACAAGCATTTCCAAATATTAATGTCAATGACTTCATGTATGACGCACTGGTACAGGATGGAACATGCTTTGTCTCAATTTGTCGAAAGACTTATGTCGAAGAAATAATAAGCGCCTATAAAAGCAAGGGTATTTCTATTATAAATATATCCCTAGGGAATATCATAATTGCGAATACCATAGATTATATTAATTCAAACCCAGTTTCAACGTCCAATGCCAAAATTGATTTTTCAAATAACGAGATCCATGAAATTGAAACCTCTCAAACCGTAGACCATTTCAATTATGACATCAATGGACTGGATATTAACAATAAATTGCTTCTATCACTAGCCGGAGCATTGGTTTCGGCATTGGGCAACCTTAAAAGCATTACCAATTATGAGGCCGAAATACAACACCTAAAAACAGCGTACAGCAATAGCGTGTTTTTTAGAAAGTTTTTAACCTTTGGGCTTATTCTTGTTTTTAGCTCATTGCTGATCAACGTTTTAGCATTCAATCATTACTTCAATAAAGTGAATGCACTTCAACAAACATCACAAGTCAATCAAAACATGAAGACACAGGTCACGGAACTCAACGAAAAAGCAACGAAATCCCAAAAAATGGTGGAAGACCTGTTAAATAACAATAACTCTAAAAGTTCTTATTACATTAATGAAATCATAAAGGAATTGCCAACTTCTATTCAACTCGAAGAATTAAACTACCAACCGATATTAAAAAGAATTAAATCTGAAGAAGCTATCAAAAATGAACCGCAGATCCTTCTTGTTTCTGGGCAATCGACCAGTAGCAATACGTTTTCAAATTGGGTCTCATTATTGGAAAAAAAGCCATGGCTAAATAAAATTGAAGTTTCGGATTATTCTGATATTTCCAATGCAGTGGCGAATTTCACATTTAAAATTCTCCTAAACCATGACAAGTAAAACAAAAACCATCATCTTGGTTTCCGGGTTGATAATAGCTGTAACACTATGCTACAATTTGGCATTTTCTAAAACCCTACAATTAAGGAAGAGCTATATTGAACTGACTAAAGAGGAAACTTTTTATAAAGATGCTCCCAAAAACTTGTCCATTTTAATGCAAAAAGAACATTATTATGATTCGCTGTTGACGAAATACAAACTGAATGGTGGTTCAATTCAAAATACATTATTAAAAACCATCAACGCATTTGCAGAAGAAAATAATTTGAAAGTGGTCAGCTTTCTAGAACCTCATATCATAACCTCTCAAGATCTGATTATAAAATCCTATCAATTTAGTTTGGAAGGCGATTACAACGCCATAATCAACCTTATTTATAAGCTAGAACAGGAAACTAAATTTGGAGAGATCATAAATGTACATTTTGAGAAAAAGAAGAATTTTAGAACCGGAAAGGATTATCTCCAGGCACAGGTTATATTGAAAAGTGTTGGGTAAACTTGGAAAAGCTTTAATTCCAAGTGGACGTAGCTTCGTTTGTGGGCGTTTCCCGTGATGCCATTTCCAAGTACGAGCGCGGTGATATTGTGCCGTCCGTTGAGAACGCCAACAAGATTGCACAGATTTTGGGCGTTTCCCTCGATTATCTGATGTCGGAAGATGACAGTATGGAGGTCGTGGACGTGGATATGCTCAACCGTATGAAAGAGATTCAAAGGCTATCGGAAGAGGACAAGACTACCGTTATCAAAATCATCGATGCCTTTATCAGGGATACCAAGACCAAAAAGGCTTACGCATAAAAAACCACCCGAAGGTGGTTTTTTTTTGTTTAGGCTATTGTTTCCTTTAAGTAATTATGTTTTTTAAAATAACGTTCTAAATCATCAATAAACTTTTCTTTTTCAAAACCTTTTATTGTTTTTTCCATTAAGTATTCTTTCGTCTTTTTAAAAAATTCATCTACCAACAATAGCTTTCGACTATCTTCATCTGCCGATTTAAATGTTTCAAAATCTAATTTTATTTCATACTCTAAAGTTGGCTCATTTCTCATAACCTTAAAAGGGCGTATTGGAAAAAATGGCTCAAAACCTTTTGACACACAGACTACACCAACATAAATTTTCTTTATTCTTTCGCCATAATCTTTATCTTTAAAGAAAAGATTTAATTCCTCTGTCAACTTATGAGTTATTCTGCTTTCTTCAAAACTAAACTCTCTTGAAAATTGGCTTCCTATACTAAATTCCATAATTATCTAAATATCTTATTTCCTGGCGGCAAACTACCAGTTGCTAAAAAATGACCGTAAATCATTATTTTTTCTTGTACTTTTATTTGAACTGTATTTCCAAAGAAAATAGTTTTCATCGTTACACCACCAGATACCATATTATCTAATTTAGATTGAGTATATCTACCATAACCCTTTGTCGTTTCTCCATATCGCCATACTTCTCCTGCATTTAAATATTGAGAATTTCCTCTAACATCTATATAATTACCTGATTTATTGACCGTTAACATATACACCATTCCTGGTGGACCACCTTCTTTGGTCATAATCCTTTCAATTTCTTTTTCTTGTTTAGCATATACCCAGTTAGCGTCAGCTGCCGCAAGAACAGATTCATTCATAGAATTTATCATTCCAACAGTACCGTGTGCAATTGCATAAGCTACCAAAATATTAAGTCCGATTGTTGCAGCAGCTCCATCAGCAAAAGGAAGTGGGCCATCAACAGTAGAAATAGCTAAAAGCATAGCTGAAGCTTGAGCCATACCTTCACCGTCCTCATCAACGGACATCTCGAACTGATTTTGGATTGTGCCATCTCCTTTTTTACTACAGTTAGGGTCTCCTGGGGGACAATCAGATGATGAATCGTTAGAACTACTGTCTTCAGCTTGGTAAATAGTAATTAAATCATCTTGAGTTATACCATTTGCTTCCATCCATTCTGCGGTAGAATTTGCTCCAGATGGGTCTGCAAAATATACTGGATTATTATCAAAAGCAGTATATGTAGACATACTCCAATGAGTAACTGGGTCAATAGATGTCCAACGAGCTATTGCTGGGTCGAATTGGCGCATATCCATTTCGTATAGATTAAGGCCCAAACTCTCGTTCCATTCTACACCATTGTAAGTTTGGTAGTTGTTCTCCTGACCGTTTACCACATTGTTGTACCCCTTGTGCTGTAAGCCGAAGGGATAGTAA
>JBARDR010000595.1:0-1623 GCA_049795335.1 Gelidibacter sp.
GTAAAGAATAGCAATCACTGCTATTACTAATAAAATATGGATCAAACTGCTTGTGGCTAATCCTGCCACAATTCCTAGAAAGCCTAAAAGCCAAACTACAATACAAATTACGGCTACAAGCCAAAGAATACCTCTCATAATAGTTAGTTTTAAAGTTATAGTACTAAGGTAGTAAAGATTAGTGCTACCTTATGTGCTGATTTGAGTAAAACTTTAACACTAATGGTTGTGTTTTGATGATAAAAACCTTAATTCATTTCATTTTTATGAATTTCAAGTTCTTTTTTTAGAAATTTTGCAGTATAGCTTTTCCTGTGTTTTGCTACTTCTTCAGGAGTACCTTCTGCAATGACTTCTCCACCGCCTTTACCACCTTCATAACCTATATCTATAATATAGTCAACAGTTTTGATGACGTCCATATTATGTTCAATTATTAAGATGGTATTGCCTTTATTAACCAGTTTGTTGAGGACATTCATCAAGACTCTAATGTCTTCAAAGTGAAGGCCCGTGGTCGGTTCGTCTAAAATATAAAAGGTGTTTCCGGTATCGCGCTTGCTCAATTCAGTTGCTAATTTAATACGCTGTGCCTCGCCTCCGGAAAGCGTAGTGCTTTGCTGTCCAAGCGTGATATAGCCCAAACCAACATCTTTGATCGTCTTGAGTTTGTTGTGGATTTTTGGAATGTGTTCGAAGAAATCAACCGCTTCATTGATGGTCATGTCCAAAGTATCGCTAATCGATTTTCCTTTGTAGCGAATTTCAAGAGTTTCTCTATTAAAACGTTTACCCTGGCACGTTTCACATTCGACATAAACATCGGGCAAAAAGTTCATTTCAATAACTCGTAAACCACCGCCTTGGCAAGTTTCACAACGCCCACCTTTCACGTTAAAACTAAAACGTCCTGGTTTATAACCACGGATCATAGCTTCCGGGATTTTGGCAAATAAACTGCGAATTTCGTCAAAGGTTTTGGTGTAGGTCGCAGGATTGCTACGCGGTGTCCTTCCAATGGGCGATTGGTTAATATCAATTACTTTATCAATATGCTCCAATCCTTTAATGCTTTTATAAGGCATTGGTTTTTTGACACCGTTAAAATAATGAGCATTGAGAATAGGGTAAAGGGTTTCATTGATCAAAGTCGATTTTCCACTGCCGGACACGCCCGTTACGCCAATCATCATTCCTAACGGAAATTTTACAGAAACGTTTTTTAAATTATTGCCCGTACACCCCTTCAACTCTATAAACTTGCCATTACCTTCACGACGTTTTTTCGGAATTTCGATTTGTTTGGTGCCGTTTAGATAATCTGCGGTAAGCGTGTGGTGTGTTTTAAGTTCTTCAGGCGTTCCGATACTGATGATCTCGCCACCATACTTTCCAGCTTTTGGGCCAATATCAATCACATAATCGGCACTTTCAATCATATCCTTGTCGTGCTCCACCACAATAACAGAATTACCGATATCGCGAAGTGCGATTAAGGATTTGATCAATTTTTCGTTGTCACGCTGATGTAAACCAATGCTCGGTTCATCTAAAATATAGAGGACGCCCACCAATTGTGAGCCAATTTGAGTGGCCAATCTGATCCGTTGTGCTTCACCACCT
>JBARDR010000596.1:0-2537 GCA_049795335.1 Gelidibacter sp.
GTCCCCATGTGGCCACTTCTGGGTAATTGGGAGAGCGATCCGTATAAATCAATAATTCAGGATGCGAGAACCCCGAGCTGTGATAAAGAGGCAAATCGGTCAGAGGAATTAATGTTTCCATAATTTCATCAACGGCTTGTGCATCACCCTTTGTTTTGGCGCGCTTCAATTGGGTTTCTACGGTCGCTCTGATATCGTAACACATGATTTTTTATTTTAAAGTTAGGAGTATTGCCAATTCTCTGCAACTATTTTAACCTACCTTAACAGCATGATCATCAAAAATGAATACGACTAATTGTTCCTCGGATCCGGAAGTATAGCCGATTTACGACTCCAAACCACATTCATGCTATAAAAATCAAACCGATCGGTTATTCGGCCATAACAGGCATAAACCCCCAATCCATTAACTGGGTATTTCTCTACGACATCGGTAAAATGTACGGCATCAAAATAATCGCCGTTACGATCTATAAAAGTACTCAGGCGCATTAACTTCCCCTGAGACGTTTTGTTGAATCGCGTCGTAACCAAACTGCCATATATCAAAACCTCTTTATTTATATAATCTTTCATCTGACTCGCCAGAACGCCGTTGGCCATTTCGCCATTAACAAGATTGAAGTAATTACATAAAGGAAAGCCCAACAGCTCCATTTCATCATAAGCATTCTCAATCCAATTACTATTTAGTTTGGGCAACTTGAATTCCTTATGCTGGATTTTAAATAACTTGGCTTGCTGACTTTTGGCACCATCGGCATTCAGTTTAAAAATGGCCTGCCACAGCAATTCCGTTTTGGTCTGTTTCGTAAATCGGAAGGCGTCTATCCGAATCAAAATAGTCAACTGTTCAATGCTTATGGTGACTCTGTCTATAAAATCATCCAGGGAACTATATGCGCCATGCCACTGCCTTTCCGTTAAAAGTCGTTGCACGGTATAATGCTCTAAATTCTTCAGGTACCCAAAACCTAAATAAATGGACGTGCCAATCAATCTGTTGGGATGTTCGCTGTTATTAATGCACGGCGCACAAATGGTGGCGCCTTGTTTCTGTGCTTCGTGTAAATAATGTTCCACACTATAAAAACCACCGCCATTGTTCAGTACGGCAGTCATAAACTCCAAAGGAAAATAACATTTCAGATACAAGCTCTGGTAACTCTCCACGGCATAGGATGCGGAATGTCCTTTAGCAAAAGCATAACCGGCAAAACTCTTGATCTGATTCCAGACTTCAAATATCAGTTCATCCGTAAACCCTTTTTTCCTGCAGTTGGATATAAACTTTTCTTCCACCGCAACAAACTCTTGACGTGAGCGAAACTTACCGCTCATCCCTCGTCTCAAGACATCGGCCTCGCCAAGCGATAAATCGGCAAATTGATTGGCAACTTTTAATACATCCTCTTGATAGACCATGACACCATAAGTCTCAGGCATAATTTGCAACAGAATCGGATGGGCATTTTTTCTATTTTCAGGATACCGGTGGCGCTTTATGAATTCCTCTTTCATTCCCGATCCGGAAACCCCTGGTCTAATAATGGAACTTGCAGCAACCAGTCCGATATAATCCTGGGTCTGTAATTGTTGCATCAATCCGCGCATGGCTGGCGATTCGACATAATAGGCGCCAATGGCGCCTCCGGATTTTAAAAGGGCATTGATGTTTTGATCCTTCTTAAAAGCCTCAACATTGGTAATATCAATAGGAGGGACTTCTGGTCTGTTTTCTGCAATGATATCCAAAGCATCTTTAATCTTCGCCAATCCGCGCTGACCTAAAATATCAAATTTGAAGACGCCAACATCCTCCGCGATGATCATATCAAACTGAACCGTAGGAAATCCTTTTGGTGGCATATCGGTTGCCGAGTAATAATGCACAGGTCGGTCCAAAATAAGCACGCCAGCAGAATGAACACTCAAATGGTTGGGGAATCCCTCAATCAATTTACCGTATCGTAAAACAAGCTGTGAGATGTCATCCAATTGAGAAATTCCATAATTCCCTTTGCTCAATTTATCAATCTCTTCTTTTGGCAAACCAAAGACCTTTCCGAGTTCTCGAACCACCGCTCGATACTTAAACGTATTGTAGGTGGCCAATAAGGCCGTATGCGGAAATCGTCTAAAAATATAATCCGTCACATCATCTCTGTCCTTCCAGGAAAAATCAATGTCAAAATCGGGTGGGGAAGCCCTGAACGGATTAATAAAACGTTCAAAATACAAATCCAACTCAATAGGGTCCACATCGGTGATCCCAATAATATAGGCCACAATGCTATTGGCGCCGCTACCACGACCCACATGAAAATAACCTTTGCTGTTGGCATAGGAGACGATATCATAATGGATCAGAAAGAAGGCCACAAAATCCAAAGACTTGATAGTGTCCAACTCGGTTTTTAATCGGCTTAAAACTTTCTCGTCCGGACTGGAATAACGTTTGTGTAAATTATCGTGACATAGTTTTTCCAGAAGTTCGTAGTCTTGTTCAATGGAATCCGTATAAAGCCTTAAGT
>JBARDR010000597.1:0-2518 GCA_049795335.1 Gelidibacter sp.
TATTTAGCCTACACGCTTTTAAATGACGGGAGTAGCAAACTATTTTCTTCAAGAAATAATGAGAGACTAAAATCTTACGGACAAATCACTGCTGAAAACATAAAGCATGCCGACATCAAAGCCCTTATCGCTAATGCCGAAAACACAAACGATTATCGATTGGCCATCCGGTATTATTACTTATTGGTTTTAAAACAATTGACCCTCAAAAACTTCATTAAATACGCCGATGATAAAACCAATGCCGATTATATGAATGCGATTGCTGCTGAAAAATTCAGCAAGGATTTTGCCTATACCTCTTACATTTATAATTACACCTGGTATGGCGAGTTTGCATTGGATGTGAAGCAATATCAAATGGCTAAAACCAGTTTTGTTCAGCTTATAAAAGAGATCAACGCATGAACAAAACCTTAGTTACCATACTCGTCATTGCAGCAACCGTCATCACGATTGCCATCACACTCGATTATAGCAATAATCGCACGGTGGATTGGGAAGAAAGTTATAATGAAAAAAGCAACAAACCTTACGGCGTCAGTGTGTTTTATAAAGAATTATCGATGGTATTTGAGGGTCAGAAAATGAAAACCATTTACTATACGCCTTACAACTATTTTTATGCAAATTCAGAAGATGGCTATGGCGATCACGTGGCAGAAGGAAATTTTATATTAGTCGGTAATTCTGATTACTTAGAAATTGCAGATATTGAAGAATTACTCCTTTTCGCAGGGCGCGGAAACACCATTTTCATGTCCGACCACAACTTTCCACAAACTTTATTGGACACCTTAAATTTGACCGTCGATAGCGTTAAAAACAAAGACAGTATTTCCAAACTGAACTTTAATACTTCGAGTTTAAAATCTAAAAGCACAACCATCGATAAAAGTGAAAACTCTGCTTATTTCTCAAAATTTGAAGTGAACAACTATAAAGCTTTGGGCTATGTGAACGATGATCCAAATTTTACCAATTTCTTGGAAATTCCTTTTGAAGATGGAACCATCTATTTGCATTTAGAGCCGAAAGTCTTTTCAAATTATAATATTTTAAAAGATCAGCGCTACCTTTATACCGAAGGCGTGCTCTCCTTTTTACCCAACGAGACGATCTATTTTGATTCCTACACTAAGTTTTTCGATTCTTATTATGGCGATGCTCAAGAAAAATCTAATTTGAGTTGGTTTCTGCAACAACCATCCTTCAAATGGGCTTGGTACTTGGCTCTATTTCTAACTTTATTATTTATGGTATTTAATGCGAAAAGACGCCAACGCATCATTCCGATTGTAAAACCCTTGGAAAACACCACCGTCGGATTTGTAAAAACCATTTCCAACCTGTATTACGAAACCCAAGATCATAAAAACCTCATCGATAAGAAAATTACTTATTTTTTAGAGAAGATACGAAGTGATTACAATTTAGACACCACCAATTTAAACGACGAGTTCATTGCCAAACTCTCTCAAAAATCTGGCAAGAAGAAAGAATCCGTAAAAAAAACCATTAATTTCATCAATTGGTTACGGACAAAGAATGAGTTTTTTGAAGAAAACCTTTTGAAACTCAATAAACACATTGAAGAATTTTACTCATAAATACATGGAAAATAAAGACCCTTTTGAAGGACTAACACCAATAGAATCTACACCAACTCCAGAAATCATTCAGGAAGAAACCTCGGAAGACATCCAGTTTACCAACCGCCTCGACCTCTCTGAACTGCAAACAAATGTAAAAAAGATCAAGGAAGAGATGAGCAAGGTTATCGTTGGCCAATCAGATATGTTAGATATGCTGATGGCCTCTTTACTCGCCAAAGGCCACTCCCTAATTGAAGGTGTCCCAGGTGTCGCGAAGACGATTACTGCGAAATTGATGGCAAAATCTTTAAGCGTTGGCTTTAGCCGAATTCAGTTTACGCCCGATTTAATGCCGAGTGATATATTAGGAACCTCTGTATTCAATTTGAAAACGACCGAATTTGAGTTTAAAAAAGGCCCTATTTTCAGCAATATGATCCTGATTGACGAAATCAACCGAGCACCCGCAAAAACACAGGCTGCATTGTTTGAGGTTATGGAAGAACAGCAAATTACCATTGATGGTAATTATTATAAACTGGATTCTCCATTCATGGTTCTGGCCACCCAAAATCCGATTGAACAAGAAGGCACTTACCGTTTGCCCGAAGCGCAACTCGACCGTTTTTTATTTAAGATTGAAGTGCGCTATCCAAATCTTGAGGAGGAAATTGAGATTTTAATGCGCGAGCACAATTTACAGGATCGCGTCAAAACAGATGCGATTACACCATTTTTAACGGCAGAACAAATCATAAAATATCAAGGTCTTGTAACTCAAGTTTTAGTGGAAGAGCATTTGCTAAAATATATAGCCGATTTGATAATGGCCACGCGAAACAACCAATTCTTGTATTTGGGCGCTTCTCCAAGAGCATCGATTGCCATATTAAAAGCCAGTAAAGCTTTTGCCGCCATGGCAG
>JBARDR010000598.1:0-2291 GCA_049795335.1 Gelidibacter sp.
TATTTGTAGTTCAGAAAAAAAAATGAACTTTATTCAATCACATCATCACCATCATCATATTTGCACTCAAGCGAACTGAAGATGTATTGAATAAAATCAACATATTTAAAACCGTTTGAGTAAATCAAGCGGTTTTTTTATTCCTGCCCATCAGGAATCTCTTCCAAAAAGATTTACTCAAGCCAATAAGTTTAATTAAAAACGCCGTTCTGGTGGTTAAAACTATGAGTAAATTAAAAATAGCAGTTCAAAAATCGGGTCGTTTATATGACGATTCCATGAAAATCCTCAATGACGTAGGCATTTCAATTGATAATGGTAAAGACCAGCTTAAAGCCTCAGCCAAAAATTTTCCTTTGGAAGTTTTTTATCTTCGTAATGGCGATATTCCACAATATCTAAAAGATGGCGTAGTTGATGCCGCAATTATCGGCGAAAATATCCTGACGGAAAAAGGTGGCAATATTAATGTCATAGAAAAATTAGGGTTTTCAACCTGTAAAGTGTCCATTGCTGTGCCAAGATCGTTTAAATACAAGGATATAACAGATTTGGAAGGGAAGCGTATCGCCACTTCTTATCCTAACACGGTAAAAAATTTTTTAGACAAAAACAATATTAACGCCCAGCTCCACATCATTAATGGATCTGTGGAAATAGCACCAAATATAGGTCTCGCCGATGCCATTGTGGATATCGTCTCAAGTGGGAGTACACTATTCAAAAACAATCTCAAGGAAGTTGAAGTTTTGTTGAGATCCGAAGCTGTTTTGGCCGCTTCTCCTTTGATTTCTGCAGAAAATGAAGTCATTTTAAAAAAGTTGCAATTCAGATTTCAATCGGTTTTAAAAGGACGACAATCAAAATATGTGCTTCTAAACGCGCCTAACGACAAACTCGATAAAATCATTAGTGTGCTGCCTGGGATGCGCAGTCCTACAGTGTTACCATTGGCACGAGAGGGTTGGAGTTCCATACATTCCGTGATCAATAAAAATGAATTTTGGGAAGTCATTGACGAGTTGAAAGTCAATGGAGCAGAAGGTATTTTAGTTTGTCCCATCGAAAATATGGTCATCTAATCATTCAATTTTTCTTTAAATAAAGATTTACATCAGAATTATGCAAATCATAAAAAATCCAAACCGCGCCTCTTGGCCAGAATTAATTAAACGGCCTACTCAATCTTTGGATACAATTGAAGAAACTGTCGTTCAAATCTTTAATGATGTCAAAAAACATGGCAATCAGGCGATTCAAAAATACACGACGCTTTTTGATGGAATTGATGCCGAAGTCAAAGAAGTTTCTGCGGATGAAATAATAGCTGCCTCACAAAATGTGCCTGATGCATTGAAAGCGGCCATTCAAATGGCGATGCAAAACATTGAGACCTTTCATACAGCACAAAAAACAAACCGGATTGAAGTGGAAACGATGCCAGGTATCAACTGTTGGCAGGAGAAACGCCCTATTGAAAAAATCGGGTTGTATATTCCAGGAGGAACTGCACCTTTGTTTTCTACGGTATTGATGCTTGCTGTTCCAGCGAAAATTGCTGGTTGTAAAGAAATGATACTTTGTACGCCACCCAACAAACAAGGAACTGTTGCGAATGAAATTCTATATGCCGCGCAATTATGTGGTGTAGCGAAGATTTACAAAGTTGGTGGCATCCAAGCTATTGCGGCCATGACCTTTGGCACGGAGACCATACCTCAGGTTTATAAAATTTTTGGACCAGGAAATCAATTTGTGACGGTGGCAAAACAATTGGCCACCAAATATGGTGTGGCTATTGATATGCCTGCCGGCCCCAGTGAATTGCTCATACTTGCAGATGACTCCGCAAATCCAGCTTATGTGGCTTCTGATTTGCTAAGTCAGGCAGAACATGGCGCGGACAGTCAAGTGATTTTGGTGTCGAATTCGGAAGCTTTTATTGCCGCGGTAGAAACGGAAATAGAACAACAATTAGACCTCTTGCCCAGAAAAATCATGACCAAGAAAGCTATTGAAAACTCAAAGTTGATCTTGATCAAAGACGATCAAGAAGCTTTAGATTTCATCAATGCCTACGGATCTGAACACTTTATTGTATGCTCAAAAAACGAAGGGCTATTCATCGAAGGGATTTGCAATGCAGGATCGGTATTCATTGGCGATTATACGCCTGAAAGTGCAGGTGATTATGCTTCCGGAACCAACCACACCTTGCCAACCAACGGATTTAGCAAGGCCTATTCTGGAGTGAATTTGGATAGTTTTTTGAAAAGTATAACTTTTCAGAA
>JBARDR010000599.1:0-3059 GCA_049795335.1 Gelidibacter sp.
TTTCACTAAAGTACTTTTATAGGTGTGGTCCTATATCAACCCTGATTTTGCAATGGCAAATGCCTGTGTTAGGAGCTTTGTGGGTTTCTGAAAATTTTGTGCAGAAGACTACTGAATTTGAATAAAAGGAGAAGGCTTTTACAGCGATGTAAAGGCTTTTTTTGTATTTGTCAAATAAAAAAAGGACTTGTTCCTGAACACCAATAGCCTTAGCAACAGCGAAGTGAGGAGATAATGAATGCTGAGTTATACTTCATGTCATGTTTTCAGGAGAATCAAGGAAAGTTTAAGAAAACGGATTGGATTCCTTGTATTAATCATCTACATTAGAGCAAAATAAATCAAAATAGCATGGTGCACATAGGTGATATGTACGTCACTCATAGTGTCATATGTTATATATACAGATGTTACCACACATTAAAAACAAACATTGTGCTTCAATGAAAAGACTGATTTTTATTATAATAGTTGTATTGAATTTCTCTAGTGTTCAATCTCAAGAAAATGAAATCGACAGGACAAAAATCAAGGAAGATTTGAACGAAATTTTGTCTGACCTATCTCAAAACTATGTTTATCTCGAAGAGAAAAATGTGGATTTGGATTGTATCCGACAATATTACGAAAACGAAATAGAAAACATAAATACAGATGAAGAAACAGTACTTTTTTTCGAGTATCTTTTAGATGAGTTTTACGACAGTCATTTAATATTAAATACAAATCGGAATTCATCATTTCGTTTATATTCGCCTATTTACAGTAAAATTGAGAATGGAAAAGCGATTATTCATAATGTTTGGCAAACTCAAATACAAAATCTCGACCAAAATTTAATTGGAGCTGAAATTCAAAAAATTAATGATTTGGATTTTGACAAAGCTATTGAGCAATTTCCAACGCATTGTAATGACAAAAATTCTAACATAATTAGAGAATGGATTTCAAACAAAATTTTGGCAGGTCGTTATAATGAACCAAGAGTTTTAAAACTAAAATTAACCAATAATAAAACTATCGAATTTGACTTGGATAAAATCGACATCAAAAAAAATAATGAACTTTTAACGACAACAACACATAACGGTATTGGAATTATAAGAGTAAATAATTCACTAGGGAATAATGGATTGATTAACGAATTTGACGAATCTCTCGACCAATTGAAGAACACAAAAGGATTGATAATTGATTTGAGAAATACAGTTGATGGCGGAAATTCTTATGTAGCTCGTGGAATTTTAAGTCGCTTCATCAAAGAAGATAAACCCTATCAAAAACATTGGACAACCGAACAATATGATGGAAATCCAATTGTGGAAAGAAGTTGGATTGAGTACGTCAGTCCGAGAAAAAGCCAATATGAAAAACCAGTTGTAATTTTGGTTGGTCGTTGGACTAGAAGTATGGGAGAAGGACTAGCAATAGGATTTGAAGGAATGGAAAGAGCCAAAATCGTAGGTTCGGAAATGGAAAGATTAGCAGGCGAAATGAATGGATTTTCGTTTATTAATCAAAAATATGGTTATCGATTATCGACAGCAAAGCTTTATCACATAAACGGAACGCCAAGAGAAAAATATGTACCGACAATCTATGTAACTCAAACTACAACTGAAAAAGACGAAACTCTTGCGAAAGGTATCGAGTTGATTAACAAGATTGCGGAAAAATGACGTGTGGTAACTCCATATATAAGCTATGGCTTGGTCTGTCCTCACTTGGAAAATCCTGCGGATTTTCCAAAGCCAGTTTTTATTTGGAGAGGTTCGTGCTAAAACACGGCACAGCTCATATACATAAATGTTGTGCTTCATTTGAAAAAAAATCCGCAATATGAAACAAATCTTTAAAAATTCAGTCTTAATGAAAAGACCAAACCAAAATGTTCACAATTAACACCGCAAAAGAAATTATCAATAAACCAATGACTTTAGCTAAAGCGTCAGTTATTGCCGGTCTTGGATTGCTTACTATGGTTTTGACTGTACCTGTGGCAGAATTTTATATTTTTCCGAAGTTAATAGGAGAAACTTCAAGGGAGACAACAATTAATATATTGAATAATAGAACATTGTTCGTCACAATCATTCTTTTGCACTTCATTACATTACTCTGTGATGTTATAGTCGCTTGGGCACTCTACATTTTCTTAAAACCAATTAATGCTCAGTTTTCCTTATTAACAGCTTGGTTTCGATTAATTTATACAGCTATGTATCTAATAGCTTTGGTTAACCTAATTAAAATATTAACTCTAATTAAGTTTGAAAATCAATCAGGGCTAAACAACTCGATTGAATTTTATATCAATTCGTTTCAAATGGAATGGAAATTTGGATTGCTACTTTTTGGAATCTATTTGCTGCTTCTCGGTTATTTAGTTTGTAAAGCAGTTTACATACCCAAAATATTCGGAATTTTATTGCTGTTGGCAGGCATTGGTTATGTGATTAATACGTTATGTATATTTCTATTCCCAAGCGTAAACACTGAATTCCTGATGATTACATTCTTTGGGGAAATAATATTTATGTTATGGCTTTTAATTAAAGGCTCAAGATTAAACAATTAGAATTTACTAAAAACGAAGCACCATAACTATGAACTGTGTGGTGGGTACGACCCAACATGAATGCCGTGTTGAAAGTGGTGATTCTGGCTGGTTTGCCTACTATGGGGATTGATCGGATTTAAGATGGGTTTTTAAGGGTTGGTTTTTTCCTGTTTGGGAGTATTTGCCTGCTTTACCATTGCAGATTGGAAGTACAGGATTGGTTCTGCAGTTCCTCTTCCTTGTTTTTCAACGTTTTTCACTCAGTTTTCTTCATTTTTGGCCATAGATATCCTGTTGCGCGTGACCTGCGCTTTTTTTACATCGTTCTATTTATCTGATCATTGATCTGTTTGCGCTAGTTGTGCGGCGGTCCGAGAGCGGTAAAAGTTGCAATGGTAACAAGGTTCCCCTTTTTGCACAGTGGGCATTTTTGTTGCATCAATGCTCATCTGGAACAGAAATGATAATATCACTAAAGATAAGCTGCTAATTTAGAAAA
>JBARDR010000600.1:0-4436 GCA_049795335.1 Gelidibacter sp.
GAAACAGTCGCAAAAACGGACAAATCGGGCGGCTTTCTTGGAGCTGTTAACATCTAAAACACCTGCTAAATACATCGGTTGATTGGCGACAATCCCAATACTTCGGCCACCTAATCGTGCAAATCCGACAATAATATTTTCTGCATAATCCTTATGAATTTCATAGAACGAATCTTCGTCAATAATACCATTGATCACACTGTGCATGTCATAAGGCTTATTGGCATTCGCCGGAATGATGTCTGAAAGTACTTCTCTGACTTCATCTTCAAAATCATAAGGCAATAGAGGGGGAGCCTCAGTATTATTTTGTGGCAAGTAGCTCAAGAGTTTTTTAATATCTTCCAAACACTCCACATCATTGGACGATGTGATATGCGCAACCCCCGATTTCGTAGAATGCGTACTCGCCCCTCCTAATTCTTCTGAAGTCACGTTTTCGTTCGTCACCGTTTTGACCACATTAGGCCCTGTAACAAACATATAACTGGTATCTTGAACCATAAGGGTGAAATCGGTCATCGCCGGACTGTAAACAGCGCCACCGGCACAAGGTCCCATGATGGCAGAGATTTGCGGAATTACCCCAGAAGCTTGTACGTTTCGATAAAAAATATCGGCATAACCACCTAAACTGCGCACGCCTTCTTGAATTCGCGCACCACCGGAATCATTCAACCCAATAATTGGCGCACCCACTTTAACGGCCAAGTCCATGACTTTACAAATTTTCTCGGCATGTGTTTCGGACAATGAACCTCCGAACACCGTAAAATCCTGTGCGAAAACATACACCAATCTGCCGTTTACAGTACCATAACCCGTAACCACACCATCGCCATAAAACAATTGATTTTCCATGCCGAAATCTTTAGTGCGATGCGTAACCAAAGCACCAATTTCCTCAAAAGAGCTTTCATCCAACAAATAAAGGACACGTTCTCTTGCGGTCAATTTCTTTTTTTCATGCTGTTTGTCAATCCGATCCTGTCCGCCACCAAGATAGGCTAGGGCAAGTTTGTCGTTAAGGTCGTTTATTTTAGATTCCATAATATTTTATTTCTCGCAAAAACGCGGTGTTATTGATTGTCCCTCGCTGAGGCGCAAAGCTTTTTGTTGAGCTTGTCAAAGTACGGTTACTGAGCTTGTCGAAGTATCATTCCCCTCTCGGAACTCTCAACTTTTTCTGATCCTCCAAATAGCGTTTTATCGCGATCAAAGCTGCCAAATGCGCTTCTTCGGTATTGTTTTCCTTTAGTTTTTCAGCTGAATAATACTTTTTAACAAAGTTTGTATCAAAATTTCCGGAGCGAAAAGTATTGTGCTCACAAACAAACGATCCAAACGGAAGCGTGGTTTCAATACCTTCAATGTGATAATTATTAATCGCGTTCAGCATTTCGTCAATGGCTTCGGCTCTTGTTTCGCCATAGGTAATTAATTTGGCCAACATCGGATCATAATAAATAGGGATATCCATGCCTTCTTCAAAGCCGTTGTCGACTCTGATGTTTTTGCCAATTGGTAATTGATACACATCTAAATGTCCAACGCTTGGTAAAAAATCGTTCAACGGATCTTCAGCATAAACACGAAGTTCCAAAGCATGACCTTTAATTTTCAAATCGTCCTGTTTTAGAGGTAAAACTTCGCCGCGCGCCACACGGATCTGTAATTCGACCAAATCGGTATTGGTAATGAGTTCCGTAACCGGATGTTCAACTTGGAGACGTGTGTTCATTTCTAAAAAATAGAAATTGAGGTTTTCGTCCAATAGAAATTCTACAGTTCCAGCACCCACATAATCACAGGCTTTTGCCACTTTTACAGCAGCTTCTCCCATTTCCGCACGTAATTCGGGTGTTAAAACTGAAGAAGGCGCTTCTTCAACAACTTTTTGATGACGCCTTTGAATGCTGCATTCCCGCTCAAAAAGATGTATGATATTGCCATGCGTATCGGCCATGACTTGAATTTCAATATGACGAGGTGAGCTGACGTATTTTTCTATGAAAACAGATCCATCCCCAAATGCCGAGGTAGCTTCGCTTATAGCACGATCCATTTGACTTTCCAATTCTGAGGCTTTTTCAACCACGCGCATGCCTTTTCCGCCCCCACCTGCTGCGGCTTTGATTAAAATGGGATAGCCGATGGTGTGGCCAATGTGTTTCGCTTTCTCAATATCGGTAATCGCTTCATCAAAACCTGGAACCATGGGGATGTTATAATGTTTGACAGCCTCTTTGGCGGCCAATTTATTGCCCATCATTTCTATTGCCTTGGATTTTGGACCGATAAAAATTAGACCATTGGTTTCGCAAGCTTCTGCAAAAGCAGCATTCTCACTTAAAAATCCGTATCCCGGATGAATAGCGTCAACATCTAAATTTTTGGCGACTTCAATGATTTTATCCCCCAATAAATAAGATTGATTGGAAGGTCCTTCTCCAATTAAAACAGCTTCATCGGCATATCTGACATGAGGTGATTTTCTATCAGCAGTAGAATAGATAGCAACAGTTTTGATGCCCATTTTCTTTGCCGTTTTCATGACGCGAATAGCGATTTCTCCTCGATTTGCAACTAATATTTTTTTCATTGAAAAACTTGTTTTTCATTCCCGCGAAGGCGGGAATCTCAATTATACCTGCAAACGCAGGTACCTCTTTTTTAACTACGAATTCACGAATAATGTTCCATTTGGGACCGTAGTTTATGATTGTTATTTTTTATCTTTAGTAGTTTCACTTGTTTCAAAAAAGACATTTCGACTTAATCAAACTCAATCAATATTTGATTCTTGTCCACCGCATCTCCTTTTTGGACAGAAATCGATTTGATAAAACCGTTTCTTGGAGAGCTGATGATGTTCTCCATTTTCATGGCCTCAAGGATTAAAAGCGAATCGTTTTCCTTGACTTCGTCGCCAACTTTTACATTCATTGCAAGAATCAACCCGGGCATTGGGGCCATAATTTCATTAACCAGTTTCGAACTCCCCAGTTCAAAGCCTAAGTCTTTTATTAAAATGTCTAAATCATTGAATATATTGATTTTATAGACCTTGTTGTTGACTTTTACTTTATATGATTTTTCAGTAAAATTACTGTCTATTATTTCGGCGTTATATGATTTGCCATCTTGTAGAATATGGTATTTTAAAGGGGAGGTTTCGATGGTGTCTAACGATTTTATATCCTCATTGGATACTGAAAGTTCCAGTGCTCCATTAACTTTCACTTGGTATGTTTTATTCATAGGGTATTGGCATTAATGCTTGAAAAGTTACGATTTTATGAGGGATTTTAAAACCTATTTGTTTTAAGAAAATAATGTTCCAATTTAAAGGATTTCGATTTTTTGAGGAGTGCAGTCGTTTTAAGGAATATGAGAGCGGCTATCAGCGCATCACCAGGTGCTGTATGTCGATCCATCAAATTAATTGCATAGGCCTCTGCAATGTCGTCAAGGGAATATTGCGCGCGTTTATCAATAAAATTAGATTTGATTCGAGTGTTGGCATAGAGATCCATCGTATCGATAATTTTATTTTTCAAATTTGGCAAATCCATTCGGTTCAATGCCGCATTGATCATTTGAATGTCGAAGCTCGCATGATGGGCAATTAATACGGCATCTTCAATATACTTCAAAAATTGCTTCATGGCATCTTCCTCAGAAAATTTAGTTGTCATTCCATGTTGGCGAATACCGTGAATAGGAACACTATCGGGATTAAAATGGGACTGTTTTAAATAGATTTCCAAGGATTCAGCTACTGCGATCTCATTTCTAACAATAGACACGGCACCGATAGACAATATTCGGTCGATATAAAAATCAAAACCAGTGGTTTCAGTATCCAATGCGACAAACCTTGAAAACTCCAAAGTCTTTTTTTCCTTTTTTTCAAAGTGTTGCAGATACGCTTCCCAATAGTCTGGATATTTATTTTTTTTGAAGTTCCAGATCATCCCTTAAAATTACTTAGATTATACTTCAATTTGATGGATTCCTGAACCTTTGCTATGGTTTTAAAACACCGTTTCAATTTCATTTTCTCTTCTTTAGTCAATGCTGCTAATTCGATAAATCGACCGTTGTCGTTATGGAGCAAGCCATGTTTTGTACGGAATTTTAGTAGGGCTTTTGAGGCGTAGGAACAGGATAGGTAGAATTCATTATTCTCGGGAAATAATTCGGCCATTTTTTCAAATCGTTCTGCCGTATTATTAATGTTTTTAATTTGATTGGAAAGCGCAAATAGGCGACCGGCATCTACAATAGGCATGATGGCACGTTTTTTAATGTCGAAAAAATCTTTGTACTCACCGTCTTGTTCTACCAAAAACTGCCTAAAGAAGCCAAGTGGCGAAGCGCTTCGTAGTGCGCTCGCTGCAAGCTTGGACAAGAACATGTGGTTGTTTTTGGTG
>JBARDR010000601.1:0-1917 GCA_049795335.1 Gelidibacter sp.
CAGAATGAAAAACAATCTCTTTATATCTATGAACTGAATACATTTGAAAAAATAGAAATAATGGCCGACCAAGACGTCAATTTTAAAAATTTAGAGTGGAGTACAACAGGAGAAAAACTTTGCATAGTATACTATTTACAAAATGACGACACATACAATTTAGCCTATTATGATATGATTGAGGATAATATCAAATATTTAATTTCTGATAAACATTCAAAAAAGAAAGATGGATTATTAATCTCAAAGGATAAAGTTTCTTTATCTAATTCTGGTGACAAAGTGTTCTTTTATAAAGAACCTGAGCAAATAAAAAACCAAGAACCAGTTGGTGTCGAAATTTGGAATACAAATGACCCGTTGATTTATTCCAGAAAAATAATTGGAAGTACAAACATAGACGGACTCTTGTTAAATGTTTGGGAACCTGAGCTTTCTAAAGTCACTCATTTAGGAACTAAAGAATTGCCACAAGTAGTTTATAATCCAAACTCTGAATACTCACTAAATTTCAATATACTTTCTAATGAACCACAATTTCATTATTATCCATACATTGATATTTATAGCTTAAACATGAAGACTTCTGAAAAAGAACTAATTGTTGACAAGCAATATTCAGCCATGAACTTCGTACATTTTTCTTATTCAGGAAATTATTTTGCCTACTTCAAAGACTTCAATTGGTGGTTATATAATTTAAAAGAAAAGAAACATACCAATTTAACAAAAAGCTTAAATATTAGCTTTTACATTGAAGAACAGTATAACTATAACAACCCACAACCCTATGGATTAGCTGGATGGTCAAAAGATGAAAAAGAAGTTTTTATCTATGACAAATATGATATCTGGAAAATAAGTTCTGATGGTACCTCCAAAGAAAAATTAACTGACGGTCGAAATTCAAATACTTTTTTCAGAATTGAAATGGGAAAAAATGAAGAAAAAATTAGATATGATTATACCGAATTTGAAACACATGAAATCGATTTTGAAAATGGCATTCTGCTAAGCGCAACCAATACTAAAAATTTAAAATCAGGATATTATCAATTAAAAAGCGATAATAACCTAAACCATATCCTCTTTGAGGACTGTCGTCTTTCCAATCTTTTTCAGGTTGCGCCTGACAGTTTCATTTTTCAGAAACAAAGTTTAACAGTTCCGCCTTCTATAGAATTGATAAATCTTGATAATAAGACTAAAAAAACAATTTTTAAAAGTAATCCTGACTGGAAGAACTATAGCTGGCCCTATAAAAATCTTATTTATTTTGACACTGAAATATCAGATTCATTAAAAGGAATACTGGTGTATCCGATTAATTATAACCCTTCCAAAAAATACCCTATGATAGTTCAAGTCTATGAGGAACAGTCATCATATTATCATCGATTTACCCCTCCTTCACTATTAAGTGAAATTGGGTTTAATTTCATGAATTATGTTCTTGATGGTTATTTTGTTTTATTACCTGACATTCATTATGAAAAAGGTGCTCCAGGCATATCTGCCCTAATCTGTGTAGAAAAAGCGGTTGAAAAAGTCCATGAAATGGCACCTGTTGACAAAAATAAAATTGGAATAATAGGGCATTCTTTTGGTGGATACGAAACCGCCTTTATCATTACTCAAACAGATTTATTTGCCGCAGCAGTTGCTGGTGCAGGAGTTTTCAACCTTTTAAGTCTTTACTTAGATACATACAAGATGTCAGGACATTCAGAAATAGGCAGGGTGGAAAACGGACAATTTAGAATGCAAGAATCTTATTTTCATAATTCAGAAATCTATTTAAATAATTCCCCACTGCATTACGCTGAAAAAATAAATACGCCTCTTTTAATATGGGCGGGAAAAAATGATGCAAATGTAAATGCCAATCAAAGTATTCAGGGACATCTTGCCTTAAGA
>JBARDR010000602.1:0-2662 GCA_049795335.1 Gelidibacter sp.
GTTATTTCCTTTTCGGGATAAAGGTCGATAAGGCCAATAATCGCTGGCAATAGCAGGACCTCTCCTTTTTCGATTGTATATTCTGCATCGTTGTAATTCATCGTCCCTTTGCCTTCGGTGCAAACCAAAATAGCGGGCTCGTCTTTAAAGCCCACAGTAAACTCTGATTCGCTTTTAATTCGCCACAATTTAAAATGCTCATTATCGAAAAGTTTTTCGGCATTTTTCATGTCTTTACTTTTCTCAGGAGTTACAGGGCCAATATCAAATTGTTTGAAATCAATACAAGCCAGCGCTTTTTCTACCTGAAGTTCACGTGGTCCTCCAGTTTTCGGATCGGTTCTGTCCCAGTCATAAAGGCGAAACGTGACATCGCTGTTTTCCTGAACCTCAAAAACTACCGTTCCGCCAAGCGTGTGAACGGTTCCCGAATGGATCAATACCGCATCATCTTTTTTGGGCACAAAACTGTGGAGTCTATCGGCTACCGATTTGTTTTGCATGGATTCAACAAGATTCTCTTTAGTAGTTCCTTTTTTCAAACCAGCGTAAATGCGGCTGTCCTCACTCGTTTCCAAGACCACCCAAGCTTCGGTTTTTCCCGAATCGCCCTGTGGAATGTATTCTTTTTGACTATCTGAAGGATGAACCTGCACGGAGAGGACGTCCTTACAATCTAAAAACTTTAGCAATAATGGAAAATGCTCGAAATGATAGCCTAGTTTACCCATGATCTCGTATCGAAAATCTGCCATCAAATTCGTCAGGGTCAATCCTTTCAGATTCCCTTGCGACACTTGATTCGAGTGATCCTTCCGATCGCTTAATATCCAGGCTTCCCCTACGGGTTCATTTTCTGGAAGTGGCTTTGAAAGAAAATGCTCCAACTTTCTGCCACCCCAGATTCGATATTGATAAATAGGCTCGAATTTTAAAGGATACATTTGAGTGCTCATCAGACTTTATTTTTGAGATATGAAATAATATGACTCGTTGGGGCTTGTTTTCTTAAACGTTTAGATTTTGAAGGCTGTGTATTTTATGTAAAATCAAAAGCTTCAAGCTCTGCCTTCAGGAGTGGACATAATGATAAATGCATGAGTTGGATAAAATATTTCAATTTTAAATACACTTATTCACGCATTCTATAATCCTACTTTGCAGATAAAAAATAACAGCCTTTTAAGTCAAACAGCTTTATAAAATTGCGACATGACTCGCCATTATCTACTATATAAAAGCTAAAATTCATTACATATATCACAGATTTAAAAATTAAGGAAGGATAATCCTCCAATTTTAAGTGGACTTATCCTTTCTAAAATCATCTGTATCAAATCAAGTGATATCATAGGGCATCAGAATCCCGATTAAAGCGCTCATATTTGATCAGTTTTTTTTAAATACTACACACTTAAGTCCATACATATCTCTCTTATTCCCAATGACCTACAAATCTTACTACTAATCTGTATATAAAAAGCAAAAAGTTACCATCTTATATAATCATTCTTTAACTTAGTTGTTCCCTATCTGATTAATAGAAAAAGTCCTTTACGTATTTTTTACAAAAGCCTCTCTATTTTTTAAAACATTTGAGAGGCATATTTAAAATGTCTATGATTTTATATGTCAAGTATATGGTAAGTTTGCGCTGCAAAATCGTAGTCAAACAAGAACTCCAAAAAATGGGGATACACTGCGTAAGAATAGATCTTGGAACCATTGAAGTTTCAGAAAACCTTAGTGATTCGCAAATACAAGAACTTGAAAGAAATCTAAAAAAATATGGGCTCTATCTTCTCGACGATAAGCGCAATATCTTAATAGAAAAAATCAAAGTGGTCATCATCGAAATGATCCACTATTCCGACGATTTGCCTCCAGTAAATTATTCAGATTATATCAGTGGAAAACTCGGGTACGATTACACCTATTTGGCCAACACTTTTTCTGAGGTAAAAGGAACCACGATTCAGCAATTCATCATCAATCACAAGATAGAAAGAGCTAAAGAATTATTGCTTTATGACGATTTAAGCTTGACAGAAATATCCTATAAATTGCACTACAGTAGCGTTGCACATTTATCGAGTCAATTTAAAAAAATAACAGGACTTACGCCTTCGTTTTTTAAACATATGAAAACACAAAAGCTTACGAATTTAGAAGATATTTAATTTATTACTGAATTGAATCGTTCGTAACTATAAAACTGTCATTTCCATCCAAATAACTTCCTCACACTTTACGATAAGAACGACTTTTAAATTGACAGGACTGCTTCATAGTCGCCCATTTGATATGTGAAACATATAACACTTCACATATTGGTTATAATAGATTATTCTTATAAATATTGGAATTTTAAATATTACTCCTACTAAGACTGTACGCTTAAAACTAGTGTAAATCATCTAAAATTAATGAGATGAAAGATCTGGAATTTAAAAAATTGAAAGTTTTTGGAATCTTAGACATTAATGACTATGCGCCGAATAGTGTGGTCATGAAAAACATTATAAAAAAAGCTTCCGGAAACGTAAATGTAATTTCTATTGATAAAGGAGAACAGCTCACAGAAAAACTTTCACGTTTCGATCATTTCATTCAAATCGTTGAGGGGAAAGCTGAAATCTTGGTGGATGACAAAACCTACATT
>JBARDR010000603.1:0-3044 GCA_049795335.1 Gelidibacter sp.
GCCTAATGTAGCTTCTGTAGGCAAGGAAGGAATGAGCATTTCACCAGGAAACCGGTTTTCTAACTGAATCATGCGTTTGGCTGCTAAATCTTTATAGGCTACTTCAAATGTCAACCATCCTTCAGCATTCGCTAAGGCATTAAGGCCTTTTATTTGTTCATCTAAAAGAAAATAACCATTATCATCCGTTAGCATTTCAAAACTTCGGCCATTGGACAATTGCAACACTAATGTGGTGCGTCTAATTTCATCCGTTTCAAAACTTTTGTAAGCGTTGATTAATAGTTTGACCGGATGCTTACCTTCCAGATCAATAGATTCATCTTCCAAAGCGCGACCTCTCACATATAAATGTGAGGCAGTTCCATAACTTTGAAAAACGATAATTTGTAAAGGGTCTTTTTTGAATAATCCCATAAGTCACTAAATTAATAAAAAAAAGGCCGCATCATACAGATGTGGCCTTTCATAGCATTTATATGAGAAAAAATTATTTCTTGAATTTTGCTTTCAAATCAGCAATGCCAGCTTTCACATTTTCTAAAGTTCCTTCCAGAACCGTTTTTTCTTCCATCAATTTATCACCTTCAATGAACGTTCTCGTAACGATCGCTTTAGCATTCTCAGCATCTGCTGTAATCATTTCTACCGTAAGGGCATTGACAACAGTATCGGTGACTTCAATGACTTCTGTGTTTTTAACTGCAGTTCCAACAGCGTGGCCGCCCAAAATAGGCGCAATTACCAAACCGATCAAACAAGTCAATTTAATCAAGATGTTCATGGATGGGCCTGAAGTATCCTTAAATGGATCCCCAACGGTGTCACCAGTTACAGCTGCTTTATGCGCTTCAGAGCCCTTAAAAGTCATTTCGCCATTAATCAATACACCAGCCTCGAAAGATTTTTTAGCGTTGTCCCAAGCGCCACCAGCGTTGTTTTGGAAAATAGCCCAAAGTACACCACTTACAGTTACTCCAGCCATATAACCACCCAACATTTCAGCAATTGCCAAATTATCCATACCGAAAAGCATCGGAACGAAAGCGATTAGCAATGGGAAACCGATAGTCAATAATCCTGGAAGCACCATTTCTTTTAAAGACGCTTCGGTCGAAATTGCCACACATTTATCATATTCTGGTTTTGCAGTACCTTCCATGATTCCTGGTATCTCCCGGAACTGACGACGTACTTCTTCCACCATTTCCATGGCTGCTTTACCTACGGCGTTCATCGCTAAAGCAGAAAACACGACGGGCACCATTCCTCCAACAAATAACATGGCTAAAACAGGGGCTTTAAAAATATTAATTCCGTCAATGCCTGTAAACGTTACATAAGCTGCAAATAAGGCCAAAGAGGTCAACGCTGCAGAAGCTATCGCAAATCCTTTTCCTGTGGCTGCTGTTGTGTTACCAACCGCATCCAAGATATCCGTACGCTCTCTTACAATAGGATCTTGCTCACTCATTTCAGCAATACCACCTGCATTATCAGAAATAGGTCCGAAGGCATCAATCGCCAACTGCATGGCTGTAGTCGCCATCATCGCTGAAGCAGCCAATGCCACACCATAAAATCCTGCAAAAGCATATGAAGTCCAAATAGCAGCAGCAAATAATAATACGGAAGGGAAAGTAGAAATCATCCCTGTAGCTAATCCCGCGATTATATTGGTTCCAGCCCCAGTACTTGATTGTTGTACAATTTTTAAGATTGGTTTTTTACCCAAACCAGTATAGAATTCAGTAATCGAGGATATCACAGCGCCGACAACCAATCCCACTAAAGTGGCATAAAACACACGCATAGAAGAAATTTCTTGAAGTCCTTCGCCGAAGAAATTCATTTTCATCGTTTCCGGCAACATCCAAGTCACTAAACCATAACAGGATACTGCAACCAACGCGATGGCCACCCAATTACCACGGTTCAAAGCCCCCATTACCTGAGCTTCCTTCGCATCATTGCTATTGATCTTTACCAACAAAGTTCCAATAATGGAAATGATAATACCTACACCAGCAATAGCCATAGGCAATAAGATAGGACCGATGCCACCAAATGCATCATTAAGTGCGCCGCCCATATCTTTAATCACATAGTTTCCTAATACCATCGCTGCCAAAACCGTTGCCACATAGGACCCGAATAAATCGGCGCCCATACCTGCGACGTCTCCAACGTTATCACCAACGTTGTCCGCAATGGTTGCAGGGTTACGTGGATCATCTTCAGGGATACCCGCTTCTACTTTACCAACTAAATCGGCACCTACGTCGGCCGCTTTTGTATAGATACCGCCACCTACACGCGCAAATAACGCAATAGATTCAGCACCCAATGAGAAACCAGCAAGCGTTTCCAACACGATCGTCATATCCATAGTGTTCGTCCAAACACCACCCATAAACACATGGAAGAAAATAATAAAGAATACGGTTAACCCTAAAACCGCTAATCCAGCGACGCCAAGACCCATGACGGTTCCGCCACCAAAAGAAACTTTTAGGGCATTTGGCAAACTTGTTTTCGCTGCCTGTGTGGTTCTTACGTTAGTCTTGGTTGCGATTTTCATCCCAATATTTCCTGCAAAAGCTGAAAATACAGCTCCGAAAATAAAAGCAATCACGATTAACCAGTGTGTTGTTGGCACTATAAAAGAAACAATCGCAAGCAGAGCACTCACAATCACCACAAAAACAGCCAATAAACGGTATTCTGCATTTAAAAAAGCAAGGGCGCCTTCATGGATATAATCTGAAATTTCTTTCATTCTTCCATCTCCAGCGTCTTGTTTCATGACCCAGGACTGTTTGATCAGCATGTAAATTAACCCTAGGGCTGCCATGGCAATTGGCATATAAATCATCATTGATTCCATATTATTATTTTAGATTAAAAATGTTAAACGAATGTTAAACGGTTGCTAATGTAATAAAATCAATGAGAAATAAAAAACCCCTTATAAATTATAAGGGGTTCTTGTTTTTATAAAGGGGAAGTTATTTTAGATCTTAAAATTCCCATTAGTTTTATGT
>JBARDR010000604.1:0-2011 GCA_049795335.1 Gelidibacter sp.
CCGTTCCTCAAGTCAATGGAATTACTAAGATACTTAAGCGCAACAATCGCAGCGTAAAAGTAACTGTCCTAAATAATTACAAATTAATTCTAAAACCAAGGTCATAGTACTATTTGATCTTCAAAATCTGACTCTTATGAGAAATTATTTAATTATTTCAGCTATTCTGATCTGCACGTTTGTACCACAACTTTGCTCAGCACAAGATTCAATGCCAGCATCCCAAGTTTTGGACACTATTTATGCGAATGACACCAAAAACGTGGCGTTATTTTTCCCTGAACCCATCAGACAGGGAATTACTGGTTCAGAGAATTTCGTATTCACTTACAATCGGGAAAATGAACAGTATTTTGGACTTTTACAGGCAAAACCCGGAAAGGAAAGCAACCTACTTATAATCAATAGGGACGGCTCAGTTTTTTCGTATATTATAAGGTATAAAGCATCGCTTTCAAAGCTCAATTATTTCATTCCAATGTCCAATAGTATTGGGAATGAAAAACCACAAGTAAAGGATTCTATTCACGTTGAAACCGTTGAAAACAGTGTTGATTTCGGAACGCATGATTATGAGCAATTCTGTAGGCATCTTCTCGACAAAAAACAACGTATGGGTCGGATTAAGAACAGAACCGAAGGCATTGTTTTAAGCGTGGAAAATATTGCTTTTGATAAGTCAGCGCTTTACTACGTGATCCGGATTGAGAATACTTCTACTTTGGATTATGATCTGAATTTTTTGAAACTCTCGATTGAAACACGACAAAAGGGTAGAAAGAAATCGTTGCAACGTTTGTATCAAGATCCGATTTTTGTACAGAATTTACCTTCTAAAATTGGAGAAAACGAAACGGTAAGATTCGTGTATGTTATGCCCAAATTTTCAATATCCAATGATCGTAGGCTCATTTTAGAGTTGAACGAAAAAGATGGGGAGCGCCATGTGGGCCTAAAAATATCACATCGGTTTATTAATCATCCGAATTAGAAGCACTTTTAAAATTTAAGTGCATCCATTACACACAAATTATATTTTCCAGTCTATCAATTTCAATCGTTTCCCAATAATCAGCAGGGATTCAAGCACCTCCATTTCATCGGGAAGCGCTCCGGTCAACAACTCCTTAAAAGAAGTTGAATAAGTTCTGCCTATGGTTTCCCAAACTTTTTCCGTTTCGCTGAAAAACAATGATTCCGAGGGATGTTTGAACAACCATTCCTTATCGTTGGGGATGGCTTTGTCATCAACTTTACCTACCTGTATAAGCATCACTTCAAATTTATCCGATTTCAAAAAAGTAGTAATTTCAACTTGCTGCAGTAACTGGTGCAAATCATAGGTATGGCGCACTTTATCGGCCAAATCCAACAAAGGATATTCGGTATATGAAAAACGAACCAGACTAATTATTTTTTCGCAAAAAGTTCGCTCAATACTGAGCACCCTTACCTTAAAGGGTTCGAGTTGGTACGCTTTAATGAGATCCAGATTGTTCGTGGCGGCAATAAATTTTGTGATCATTGAATGTACACTGACTTCTTCCGAAGGATCTGAATTGCCCAGACTCGACACTTCAAGCACAATATGGTCCCGAACCTGTCCAAAGGTTCCCTGAACTCCAACTTGATCATAGCCAAAGACCACTTTTCTGATTTTTCCACGCTTGTTTTCCAAGGGATGACCAGGAATAATTGTCATGGCACCTTCCAATGCACTCGTTACGGTTTTAAGTTTTCTTTTCAGCGAACTATCCGTTTCCTCCTTTTCCTTTATCACCACAAGATCAATATCTTCAGAAAAACGCTCAATGATTCCGAAGCACTTGGAAAGTGATGTGCCCCCTTTAAAGACAGCGATATCTTTGGACTTAAAATCCGTAAAAATCTGCTTGAGCGCAAAAGTTACCCAATAGTCCTTTTCCACATAGATCTCGGCTATTCCGAAGTGTTCCGCAGTCGCTATGATAGCGCCTTCAAAGGCATCATTATATTGGTGTAATTTCATTAA
>JBARDR010000605.1:0-8008 GCA_049795335.1 Gelidibacter sp.
AATTCATCAACGCAAAAAACATTGCGGGTATCGATGAACTTAAAATTGATGTCAATAAGGATAAACCAACCATGCGCGTGACGATTGATCGCGAAAAGGCTGGCGAACTTGGTGTAAGCGCATCTCAGATAGGCCAGCAATTGCGTAACTCCATCTTTGGAGCCAAAGCAGGTATTTATAAAGAAGGTGGCGATAATTTTGATATTTACGTCCGCTTTAATGAAGAGAACCGTTATAACACCAGTGCACTATTCAACCAAAACATCACTTTCAGGGATAATAAAGGTCAAATTAAAAGTATTCCATTATCAGCACTGATCAAATATGAGAACACCTCTGGTTTTAGTGCGATAAAACACAAGGGCACTACGCGTGTGGTGACTGTATATTCAGCATTATCTCCGGGATATACTGATGCAGGTGCTATTGTAGCTCAAATTCAAAATGAAATGAAAAGCTATGAAGGCATGCCTGAAAAGATTAAAGTGGATTATACCGGCCAAATTGAAGAGCAACAAAAGCAAATGAAATTCCTGTTAGGTGCTTTTGCCACGGGCCTTGGATTAATATTTTTCATTCTTATTTTCCAATTTAACTCAATTTCAAAACCAGCCATTATTATGTTGGCCATATTTTTAAGCTTTATTGGGGTATTTGGAGGAATTCTTATTACAGGAAGCGCCTTTGTGATTATGATGACGATGGTAGGGATTATTGCCTTAGCGGGAATTGTGGTCAATAATGGGGTGGTTCTTTTAGATTATGCCGAATTGCTCATTGAACGAAAAAAATATGAGCTCAATCTTAAAAAAGATGATTATTTAGAAGTGGAAGATCTTTTCGAAAGCATTGTAAGAGCGGGTAAAGCCCGTTTGCGTCCCGTATTATTAACTGCAATCACCACTATTTTGGGCTTGGTACCTTTGGCAATTGGTTTAAACATTAACTTCTTTTCATTGTTCAGAGACTTTGACGCCGACATCTATATGGGTGGCGACAACGTCGTCTTTTGGGGACCTTTGGCTTGGACCGTGATTTATGGATTACTGGTGGCAACCTTCCTCACATTGATCGTCGTACCTATTTTGTTTTTCCTAGTCACTAAGTTTAAAATGTGGCTGCGGATTAAAATGAAATCTGCCAATCGAGACTTATATCAGGAGTTGGCAGAATAACATCTCATTTATAGTATTAAAAGGGCTAATGGCAGTGTCATTTAGCCCTTTTCTATTTAATAACTGTTTACTTAATTCATTGAGATTCTTCTGGGCCTCGGGTATCCTATTTCTAGTAGAATTTTGACTTTTAGAAGTCATTATTTAAACTAAATAATTTGTTTATCTTTTGGTCTTATGATTCATACCCACTTTTAGCTTTATGCTTCTTGTTAAGTCCAAAGGCAAAAAAACCTTTTTGATTAATGTATTGAAAATTCATTTACATCTCTAACTTCTCCTTCTTTTTAAGGAGATGTGGATTCTGCTTCAGAGAGGCAGAAGACTCGTCTGCAGACAGCAGACAAGGTGTTTTAAACGATTTAACCTTTGAAGTTTGATTTTACTTGAAACAGAACCATCCCAATAAAAAACACCCTTAGCAGACGCAATGTCAACTAAGGGTGTTTTAGTTCTAAAAATCAGAAGGCTATCTATTTTTTATACTTATCAAGAAACTGCGCAGGTTTAACTGAACTGTCATGAGCTGTATAATACTCTTCCAATAAGTTCATAGTAGCCGTTAGCAAATCTTTGGTTTCGAGCAAGATTCCAAAATAAAGTGTGGTGTTTTTTGGACTCGATTCTTCTGAACGTGTACGCTCCACTTGTTTTTGGATTTTGTCCGTAACAAGGCTTATAATTTCCGCTTTTCTACCTAAAATGATGCCAATCTCGTCAAAGGACAGGGATTCAAAGGCGTTTTTCGTATTTTCAAAGAAACGCTCAAAACGGGCATCCACTTCCTTAAGTTCCTTTATTTGACTAAACTTTAATTTTTTATGGTTATTGTGAACGTGTTTATGGCTCACTTTAGAAATGTACTCTAAGGATTGCGTCATATCCTGCAAATACCCTAAAATATTGATATAAAAGTTACTCGCACCAATACTCGAATCATCTAAATTTTTGATAAAGTAAAAGATGTTGTCACGTAATTCATCCACCTCATCGGAAAGTTTTTTAACCTGTTTTTTATTTTTCTTTAATAACGAAAGATCTTGCAAAGCCAACCCATTAATGGAGTTAGTGTAAATTCTGTTACCGCGTTTAATGACATTGGCAATATTTTTTGCACTTTCATGAATCACGCCTTGTACCGAGCTACTTTCTGTTTTATTCAATCGGTCTTCAGCTTTGTTCTCCTTCACTTTTTCGTTAAAGGAAATGGAACTTTTGATGAGTAAACCTAAAGCTACTACTAATAAAATCGGGAACATGACCGTGATATTCAAATTCAGCAAATAAGCCACTAATGCCGCTGCCAAAAACGCACTGAATGCGGTGAAAAACCATCCACCAATAACATTGAGCACACCCGCCACTCTATAAACAGCACTTTCTGCGCCCCAAGCCCTATCCGCTAATGATGACCCCATCGCGACCATGAATGTTACGTATGTGGTGGACAAAGGCAATTTCCAAGACGTTGCAACAGCAATCAACACACCGGCAACCATAAGATTTACGGCAGCTCTTACCAAGTCAAAAGAAGGCAATTCGTGTACTTTATCTCTTGGCAATTGAATTACAGGGATCTCAAATCGTTTATCAATCTTCTCTTGCCATGAGTTTGGTAACACATAGGAGGTAACTTGCGACACTCCAATTGCCAGCCTAACGAAAGCTCTTGACAAAAAGTTAGGTTGAAAGCGCTCTTTGGTATCTCCTTGGCTTGAAAGATCGAGTTCTGTTTTCATCACATTTTTAGCCTTTGCAGAAAACCAAAGCGTCAATACCATGACAACTCCTGCTATGAACAAAAATAATGTAGGCGTTGAAGCGGATTTACCCAAGCTTGACATCGAAAATTCTGAAGCAGAAAGCCCCAGCGTATTGACCGCCGGATTCATAAAATCAGAATAGGCCTGAAATGCTGCCATAGATGGCCCAATAAAGTTAACTAAATCATTTCCTGCAAAAGCTAAGGCCAATGCAAAAGTACCAACCAAAATAACTAATTTATAAATATTCGTCTTCAAAAACTCCATTGCAGCGTACGACAATAGCGTCCAAAAAACGAAGCTGATCACTATAATATACTCTGCTTGAACCTCTAAAAACACCTTTATGGTCGTCCCTCCAAAAATATCGAAAGTTTGATCAGCAAAGCTGGTGCCACCAATACCTTTTAGAAAGATGAAATAAGTCATGGATGTCAAAGCGAAACCTCCAAATAAAGCACCTACCCAATTGGCTTTTTTTTCAAAATCGTAAGAAAGCAATAACCTTGCAACCCATTGCACAAGTGCACCAATCGAAAACGCTATAACCACAGAAAGTAATATTCCAAACATGATTTCCGATACTTTGTCAGTATTGATATAGTCGAATACCGCTGAGTAACCATCGCCATTATGACTGAGTTTAATCAGGGTCATCGCAACAGACGCTCCAAGTAATTCGAACACAATAGAAACCGTGGTAGAAGTTGGCAGCCCAATGGTGTTAAAAAGATCCAACAATAAGATATCTGTAATCATGACCGCCATAAAAATAATCATGATTTCACTGAACATAAAATGTTCAGGAAGGAAGATACCATTACGAGCAATTTCCATCATGCCACTCGAAAATATCGCGCCAATTCCAATTCCAAGACTGGCCACAATCATCAACGTTCGGAAAGAAACCGCTTTTGAACCCATGGCTGAATTCAAAAAGTTTACCGCATCATTGCTCACCCCAACCGCCAAATCAGCAACTGCCAAAAGGGCCAAGGCAATCATCATGTAAAAATAAATATTATCCATAATCAAATATAAACTAGTTTGCAAATATCCTTACAGTTTTCAAGGGCAATGTTACCTCAATGTTAATTTTTTTAAAAATCAATAGCAAATTGCAGTCGCCACATGAGTTGATCACTTGATGTATTCATTGCCAAATAGCTCATATCGGTCTGAACTTTCAGTTTATGACCTACAATATATCTCGAAACCCCTAACGTGTACTGATTTCTGAGATCTCGCCCAACACCTTCGTTATCTAAGTCTATATTGGTATAACGCCCTGAAACCTCCCAATTATTAACAAACAAGTAACCTAACTGAAGATTTAAACCGCTACCAACATTAACCGCATTTCCTGTTAGCGATCCATCAGAATTCGTGGCCAATGGATCAGAAGCGGCTCTGTGCGCATATTCGCCCATAAATGAAAATCCTTGGTATTTGAACATGGCATCCACCACTAAAGTAGAAATATCACTTTTATGAAGACCGGTATCCGTAACCATATAAGAACCTTGATTACTTCGCGTTTTAACCGCATCGTTATTGAAGTCGTAACTGATGGCGAAAGCCAATTTTGGAGTGTTTTCCCTATAGACGTCACCACCAACATAATCACCTTTTTTCGTAAACTCACCAAATGGAAGTAATTCAAGCTGTGAGCTATATTGAAAACCCCCGAGGTTACCAGTGGTCACATTTCGCCCTTCACCTTGAGATAAAGCAAAAGCTTCCTTAATAATAAACTTTTCAGAAAGCTTAAAATGATGTCTTAATTGAATGCCAAGATCTCTATCAATCGTAAAATTATTATCCAATAGCGATCGATCAACAAACTGAAGATTTGTTGATGATATAGTATGTTCCCTATTGCCAGGAAGTTTAGTTTGACCAAACCACAATTCAAAGTTGTCATAAAAATTCCATTTCATGACCGCATCCAATATATAGCGCGGTGCATTGGAAGTGTAAATGGAAGCGCCGGACATATCTCTATTAGAAAGTCCGAGTGCTATTTTATAAGTTAATTTGGGCGAGTAGGCAAATCCATCCATTTTTAGTCGGGCCCTTCTGATCAAAAAATTGGATTCCAGATCCGAAAAACCACTGTTTTGTTCTTCCCATTGCGCCATACCTTGAAATTGCAATTGCATTCCAATTTTCATGGACCAGGTGCTATCTATTCCCTTAAGATTTAAAATCCCATTCCCAAACTTTGGCGCATCGGTTTCTTGTGCATTGGTCGTGAAAAATAATAAAAGAGATAATAATAAAAACGGTAGTTGAAGTTTCATAGGCTTCCTAGTATTCGTCGCTGCAAAAAAATACATCTAATATAAGTATAATGCCGATAAAATTAATTTTAAAAAAATTTTATACAAAAAACGGCATTAATATCGCAACAAACAATGAAGTGCTTAGTCAAAAAACGACATCAAGAGTTTTTAGAGAGGATTGATTTATTGACCATTAAAGGTGTTCATGGTAATATTGATACCCGCCGTTCCAAAGGATCTTATAAGCTCAACGGATTTATCCAGACGTTCTTCCAATTTTGATTCTTCTTCAGGCGTCCATTCTCCCAAAACATAATCTACTTGCCTGCCCTTACTAAAAGCGTCACTAATCCCAAATCTGAAACGGTTGTAGCTCGTAGTTTGTAGTTTATCCTGTGTATCCTTTAAGCCGTTATGGCCACCGTCACTGCCTTTAGTTTTCAGACGAATGGTACCAAAAGGCAAATTCAGATCGTCGGTAATGACCAATAAATTTTCGAGAGGAATATTCTCTTTGAGCATCCAATACTGGATAGCTTTCCCGCTCAAATTCATATAGGTATTGGGTTTTACTAAAATAAACTGTCGGCCTTTAAATTTATAGACCGTGACGTCCGCTAGTTTTTGGGTTTCAAAGCTTAAATCTTCCTTTTTCGCTAAATGATCTAAGATTTTAAAACCAATATTATGGCGGGTATTGGCGTATTCACTACCAATATTACCTAAACCTACAATGAGATATTTTTTCATAATGTCTTCTTCAACAAGCGTTGAGTTTTTTGAAAATTTAAAAAGAGAGTTTAAAAACCTCAGCATACACGAAATATTTTATGACATTTCTGAAAGTAAAAAAACAATCATTTCTCTGAAAGTATTAGAATTATCCACACAAACGATTTAGTGCAGGACAAAAATAAAAGGAATTAAACCCCAGTGCAAACCTTATATAAAGAAAGTTGAGATTTCAATAAAAAGCGGATGAGTTCAACTATCATTTTTGACTTCGTCGCTATGCACCTAGTCAAAACAAAGTTTCATTCATAAAAAAAGCATCCTGAATACACAGGATGCTTTAAAATATAGGGTAAAGCAAGATTTACTCTTGACCTTCTGAAGTTGCTTCTGCAGCTGCTTCTGCTCCTCCTTCTAGTTCTTCTTCTTCCTCTGAATCAAAGTCAGCAACACTTGCTCTAGAACGTCTCACTTGACAAACTACAGTGTTGTCTGGGTGTAAGAAAGTAAAGTCTGGATTAGGCAATTCAGTAATGTACATTTTACTTCCAATTCTTAAAGGTGTAATATCAACCTCAATAAAATCAGGTAAGTTTGCAGGAATTGCTTTTACTTTAAGGTGACGTTGGTTTTTACGTAACACACCACCGTTTAATACTCCTCTAGAAGATCCGATGAAATTAACAGGAATTTCCATAGTAATTTCTTTATCGTCAAATAACTGATAGAAATCTATGTGTAAGATTCTGTCTGTTACTGGGTGAAATTGGATGTCCTGCATAATTGCATTAAGCGACGATCCGTTTTCTAAGGCAATCACAACGGTATGCGCATTTGGCGTATAAACCAGTTTAGAAAAAGCCAATTCAGGTGCTGAGAAATGCACTGCTTTGTCTCCTCCGTATAGTACGCAAGGAACCTGGCCAGCATTACGTAAGGCTTTTGTTGCTTTCTTGCCTACGCTTTCTCTTGGAGATCCATTGATTGTAATTGATTTCATTTTTGAAAATTATTTATTTATTATTACTATTTATTATTGTCATTGCCTCCTTCTCTTTGGAAAGATCGGGATGCGATTTCTACATTAAAAACTTAGAACTGATCGACTTGTTGTAATGTACGTTGTGCATTACCTCAGCGAATAAATCAGCACAGCTTAAAACTCTAATCTTATCGCTTTTTTGTTTTAAAGGAATTGAATCAGTAACGATTAATTCTTGCAATTTTGAGTTCTCCAAGCGCTCATAAGCATTCCCCGATAAAATAGGGTGCGTACAAATAGCTCTAACACTCAAGGCGCCACGTTCCATCATCAGATCGGCAGCTGCGGTCAATGTTCCGGCGGTATCCACCATATCATCTACCAACACTACATTTTTACCTCTAACATCCCCAATCAATTCCATATGCGAAATGACATTGGCTTTTTCACGTTGCTTATAGCAAATCACGACATCACTTTCCATAGCTCTTGAATACGCATAGGCTCTTTTAGAACCGCCCATATCAGGAGAAGCAATGGTCAAGTTTTCGAGATTTAAACTTCTCAAATAAGGTAAAAACACGGTAGAAGCAAATAAATGGTCCACTGGTTTTTCAAAGAATCCTTGAATTTGATCCGCATGTAAATCCATAGTGATAATACGCGTTGCTCCAGCTGCTTCCAGCATTTTCGCTACTAATTTAGCAGCAATCGGCACTCTTGGCTTATCTTTTCTGTCCTGTCTTGCCCAACCAAAATAAGGTAGCACTGCAGTAATATGTCTCGCTGAAGCGCGCTTTGCAGCGTCAATCATCAACAACATTTCCATCAAATGCTCAGGGCCAGGATGTGTTGATCCAATGATAAAAATACGCGTCCCTCTGATGGACTCTTCGTACGAAGGCTGAAACTCACCATCACTATATGTGGAGGTAATTACATTTCCCAAAGACACACCAAAGGTCTTCGCTATTTTCTCAGCAAGTTCTGTGCTCTGTGAGCAGGCAAAAATTTTGGCTTCTGGAACAAAGTTAGGCATCGGTAAAAGATTGTTTTATAACGAATTAAATT
>JBARDR010000606.1:0-10625 GCA_049795335.1 Gelidibacter sp.
GTTTTCATTTTGGTTAATGTATGTGGGCATTGTTATTTATAGACGCCCATATCTGCATATTTTTCCATGCGGGCATTTACCAATTCTTTTGGTGATAAGTTTTTAAGTTCATCAAAAGATTTTTCTATCGCTTTTTTAACCGCCAAAAAAGCTTCTTCACGATTGGTATGTGCACCACCCAATGGTTCTTTGATAATATCGTCTATCAATTTCATTTTTTTCATATCAGGCGCCGTAAGTTTTAAGGCTTCGGCAGCTTGCTCTTTATATTCCCAGCTGCGCCATAAAATAGACGAACAGGATTCTGGAGAAATCACAGAATACCAAGTGTTTTCCATCATCAGTACGCGATCCCCAACGCCTATTCCTAAAGCACCTCCAGAGGCACCCTCACCAATAATCACACAAATGATCGGCACTTTCAAACGAGTCATTTCCAAAATATTTCTGGCAATGGCTTCTCCTTGTCCGCGCTCTTCAGCTTCCAATCCAGGATAAGCTCCAGGAGTGTCAATTAAGGTCACGACAGGAATTTTAAACTTTTCCGCCGATTTCATCAAGCGCAATGCTTTACGGTAACCTTCAGGATTTGACATCCCAAAATTACGGAACTGTCTCGTTTTGGTATTGTAGCCCTTTTGTTGTCCAATAAACATATAAGTTTGATTGCCGATTTTTCCTAAACCGCCAATCATAGCTTTGTCATCCTTTACATTTCGATCCCCATGCAATTCCAAAAAGGTTTCGCCGCACAAGGCTCTAATATGATCTAAAGTATAAGGTCTGTTCGGATGACGCGATAACTGAACACGTTGCCACGCGGTTAGATTTTTATAGATCTCTGTCTTTGTAGCGATGAGTTTCTTCTCAATTTGTTCACAGGTTTGAGTCACATCCACGTCGCTTTCTTTACCAATAATTTGGCATTTTGACAACTGTTCCTCTAGTTCTTTTATGGGAAGCTCAAATTCTAAATACTCCATAGAAATTTAAGATTTAATTATTAGTTAGCCTACAAACCTACGTAAAATTTTCCGTTCTGATAAAATCTATAACGGTAAATTCAGGTATTATGTGGACCTTGTTGCAAAGGTACGGATAATCAAAGTAACTCTTATTATTTAATCAATTTTGTGCAGATTTCGTTTTCTCGCTTTATAAGATTTGACATTCTTAAAGACACCATCTAACAGCACTGATAACAACACCAAAATGGCTCCATAATAGAACTGAGACCCCATCGTTTCGGTTGCTGGAAAAAGAATCAAAGCGAGAGTAATTCCATAAACGGGTTCCAAATTATAAGAAAGTACCAACGTATAAGGACTGATATATTTCATCACTTTAACGGCTCCAATAAACGCATAAGCCGTACAAACTGAGGCCAAAATGAAAAGATAAATCCAATCGGAAGACGACATCGTGAAGAATTCGGCATCAAATCCACCTTTAAAAACCAGTATAAAAATGGTCAAGAACAACACTCCACTCACAAACTCATAAAACGAGATGACCGTTGCTGAGTATTTTTGTATAAAAGTCCCATTGATGACCGCAAACAAACTCGATAATAAGGCTGAAACGACACCCAATATAATGCCATTTATATATTTCAATTCGCCACGCGTAATAAGAAAAACCCCAAAAATGACGATTAAACCAAACATAATTTCATACCAAATGATGCGTCGTTTGTAAAATAAAGGTTCAATAAAAGAAGCAAAAAATGCGCCCGTTGAAAACATGGCGAGCGTGATGGAAATATTGGATTGTTTGATGGCTTCAAAGAAGGTAATCCAATGTAAAGCAATGATGACGCCAGCTGCAAAAAACTTGAGCATGGTCCGCTTTTCGATTTTAATCTTAAGCTTTCTAAACTTGATATAACCAAACATGAGCACTCCTGCCATGGTCATTCTATACCAAACTAAAGGAATCGATCCGATGGTAATTAATTCTCCTAAAATAGCCGTAAAGCCAGCAATAAAGACTAATAAATGAAGATGCAGGTAGTTTTTTAACTTATCGTTTTGCATTGTAGAGAAGATAAATAGCCAATATACCAAACACCACATTAGGAAGCCAAGCAGCAAGAAGTGGAGAGAAATCCGATTGTTCGGCCAATACCCCGAAAACTTTGTCAAAAAACACATAAACCATAGCGGTTGTAATCCCAAATGCCAAGTTGACGCCCATACCTCCTCTTCGCTTAATGGAAGATACGGACACTGCAATTATGGTCAGAATAAAAACGGCCACCGGCAAACTCCACTTTTTGTATTTTACGATTTCATACCGTCCAATATTTGAAGAACCTCTGGCCTTCTCCTTGTTGATAAAATCGACCAGTTCAGAATATGGTTTGGTTTCTGCGATATAATTCACAGGGGTCAAATCTTCTAAATCAAATGAAAACAAAGTATCCAACCGTCGTTGACTCTCAATAATATCACCGTTATCTGTGATGGTTCTTTTGAAATAATTAAAGAGCTTATAAGTACTGTCTTTTTCAGAATAGACAATGGAATTCGCGAAAATCTTGTATTTCAATTCGTCGTTTTCAACATGCTCCAACGTGAAGTTATAGCCTGTTTTTTGGCCTGGATCAAAACTGCTCACAAAAATAAAGTCCGTATCATTAATCTGCCGGAAAATATTTTGCCCCGTCTGTTTACTCGCGGCACTTTTTAAATACTTATAAGAAAACTCATTAAATCCCTGACTTGCAATTGGTGCCAAATAGAATCCCAAGATCATCGCAAATATGGAAATAATGGTTGCGCCAATAATATAAGGCCTAAGAAAACGTGAAAATGAGACGCCAGAACTTAAAAAAGCTACAATTTCTGTATTATTGGCCAGCTTGGATGTAAAAAAGATGACGGACAAGAACAGGAAAATAGGAAATAGCAAATTCGCAAAATAGATCGTGAAATTGAGATAGTACAACGCCACTTCCCAAAAAGGCACTTTGTTTTCTAAAATCTTTCCAATTTTCTCAGCGAGATTAACCGTAATTCCGATAGGAATAAACAGCAACAACATCATCAAAAATGTGAGGAGATAACGTTTTAATATGTACCAATCGAGGATTTTCAAAGTTGGAAAACTATTGTTTATTTTTATTATTTATTGTTTGCTTTTTAAGGCTGTAGGTTTGATCCAAAAATTTCGATTTCCCGACTTCGCAAAAGCTAAGGACGGGCAAGAAATTTCAATTTCAGCTTCTCGCTACAACCGCTTATCCATCTGCTTCACCATCATATCCTTCCAAGTTCCAAAAGTTCCGGCTAAGATATGTTTTCTGGCTTCTCTGACCAACCACATATAAAATCCGAGGTTGTGAATGGTTGCAATCTGCATGGCCAAGCGCTCATTGACACTGAACAAATGACGCAAATAGGCTTTCGAATATTCCGTATCCACATAGGTCATGGCCATCTCGTCCAAAGGTGAAAAATCTGCTTCCCACTTTTTGTTTTTAATATTCAAGGAACCGTGCGCCGTAAACAACATCCCATTTCGGGCATTACGGGTTGGCATGACACAATCAAACATATCAATTCCTAACGCAATATTTTCAAGGATATTGATTGGCGTTCCCACACCCATCAAGTATCGTGGCTTATCTTCGGGTAATACGCTGCATACCACTTCGGTCATCGCGTACATTTCCTCAGCAGGCTCACCTACTGAAAGTCCGCCAATGGCGTTTCCTACAGCACCAGCATTGGCGATATACTCAGCAGATTGCAAGCGCAAATCTTTATAGGTACTTCCTTGAACAATGGGAAAAAAACTTTGTTCATAATTATAGTGAAATGGTGTTTTATCCAAATGCTTAATACAGCGATCCAACCATCGGTGGGTCATGTGCATGGAGCGCTTGGCATAATTATAATCACAAGGATATGGTGTACACTCATCAAAAGCCATGATAATATCAGCCCCAATAACGCGCTGGATTTCCATGACATTTTCTGGGGTAAAGGTGTGATAACTGCCGTCAATGTGCGATTTAAACTTCACGCCTTCTTCCTTAATCTTCCGATTTGCAGATAATGAATAGACTTGAAAACCACCTGAATCTGTCAGAATAGGACGGTCCCAATTCATAAATTTATGCAAACCTCCCGCCTGTTCCAGAATTTTCGTCTGCGGACGTAAATAGAGATGATAGGTATTCCCTAAGATCACATCGGCATTGATATCATTTTTAAGTTCGCGTTGGTGTACTCCTTTTACAGAAGCAACCGTACCTACCGGCATAAAGATAGGGGTTTCAATAACGCCATGATCGGTGGTCAGCACTCCTGCCCTCGCCTTGGTTTGAGGGTCTTTTCTTTTTAATTCGAATTTCATATGTAGCAAACCTACATCTTTTTTTAATTCAAACTGAAAATAATCAGGTTGAACACAGATGCGATGGTATTTTAAAATTGTAATAAGTGGGCAAAGATAAACATTGCGGCAAATAACATAAAGGGCTCTTAAGAAAACTTTTAAAATTCTGTTTTGGTCAAATTACTTCATCTTAAGTATGGATTTTGAGCTTAAAGTCTAGTCTATTAAAAATAACCGGAACCGCTGCCTACTTAATTGTTAGCAAACAACGCTATTGGTTGATAAGTGCGCTTATATCGTTTTGATTTCGGGGTTTAAAACTTTACTTTTGCACGGTAAAAACAAACTTTTATAAAATGTCAAACACACAACAATTAGAAGATTTAACAACTCAGGTACGTAGAGATATTCTCCGTATGGTACACAAGGTCAATTCTGGGCATCCAGGAGGCTCATTAGGTTGCGCAGAATTTATGGTTGCGCTTTACAATGAGATCATGGACAGAAAGGATACTTTTGAAATGGACGGCATAGGTGAAGACCTATTCTTTCTTTCCAACGGCCATATTTCACCAGTATTTTACAGCGTCTTGGCAAGAGCAGGCTATTTCCCTGTAGAAGAACTGAACACCTTCAGATTATTAAACTCCCGTTTACAAGGTCACCCAACAACCCATGAAGGTTTGCCAGGTATCCGAGTGGCTTCAGGGTCGTTAGGTCAAGGTATGTCTGTAGCCATTGGTGCAGCACAAGCTAAAAAACTAAACAACGATTCTCATTTAATCTATAGTTTACATGGTGATGGCGAATTGCAAGAAGGCCAAAACTGGGAAGCCATGATGTATGCCGCTGGAAACAATATCGACAACCTTATTTCTACTATTGATCTTAACGGACAACAGATTGATGGTTCTACGGATACAGTATTGCCAATGGGAAATATTAAAGACAAATTTGAAGCTTTTGGATGGACCGTTGTGGAAATCGAAGAAGGTAACAATATCGATGCTATCCTTAAAGGTATGGCAGTTGCTAAATCAAAAACAGGTCAAGGTAAACCAGTTTGTGTGCTGCTAAAAACGGTGATGGGTAATGGTGTTGACTTTATGATGCATACGCACGCTTGGCATGGAAAAGCGCCGAATGATGCGCAGTTGGCTATTGGATTGGAACAGAATCCTGTGACTTTGGGGGATTATTAAAATCTCATCCTAAATCCTTCCCGAGGGAAGGACTTTTAAAAGATACATTAATTAAACAGATACCCACCTTCGTGGGCATTACCATGAAAACATACACAAATACAGGAAATAAAGATACTCGTTCAGGTTTTGGAGCGGGCTTGACAGAATTAGGAAAAACCAATGATAAAGTTGTTGCGCTTTGTGCCGATTTAATTGGCTCCTTAAAAATGGACGATTTTAAAGCAAATCACCCAGAGCGTTTCTTTCAAATAGGAATTGCTGAAGCCAACATGATTGGTATCGCTGCCGGCTTAACCATCGGTGGAAAAATTCCGTTTACAGGAACTTTCGCTAACTTTTCGACAGGTCGTGTTTACGATCAAATTAGACAGAGTGTTGCTTATTCTGACAAAAACGTCAAGATTTGTGCGTCGCACGCAGGTTTGACCCTTGGTGAAGATGGTGCAACTCACCAAATTTTAGAAGATATCGGATTGATGAAAATGTTGCCAGGAATGACCGTAATCAATACTTGCGATTACAATCAAACGAAAGCAGCTACCATTGCTATTGCAGATCATCAAGGACCAGTTTACCTTCGTTTTGGACGGCCATCAGTTCCAAATTTCACACCAGAAGATCAAAAATTTGAAATTGGTAAAGCTTTGCAATTAACTGAAGGGACTGACGTCACTATTGTTGCTACTGGACATTTAGTCTGGGAAGCACTTGAAGCGGCTAAAGCTTTACATGAGCAAGGCATTTCGGCAGAAGTGATCGACATTCACACGATTAAACCTTTGGATGATGAAGCCATTTTAAAATCGGTTAAAAAGACGGGTTGCATCGTTACCGCTGAAGAGCACAACTTCCTTGGTGGCTTAGGTGAGAGTGTTGCACGCGTTTTATCATTGAACCATCCAACTCCTCAAGAATTCGTGGCCACGCAAGATACTTTTGGTGAATCCGGAACACCAGCACAATTGATGGAAAAATATGGCCTAAACAGTGCGTCTATCATTAAAGCTGCACAAAAAGTGATTGAGAGAAAGAAGTAGTGTTTAGCGATTAGGGATGAGGCATTTGATTAACGATTGTTAATTAATGATTGATAGGAATTATTTTTAATTGCTATTATTCACTCCACTTAACCAAGACCTGGAACTTTCAAATTGAAATTTAGAACTTTGAACCTTAAGTGTTTGAAGTTCTTTTTTTTTAAACAGAATCAACCTTGTTTCTAAAAAAAATGGGAACTAAGAAATAATTAAGGTTTGGCAGCGTTTTTGTTTATATCAAACTTAAAAACATCAATTATGAAAATCATGAAAAAACTTCACAAACAGCTTAAGTGCAGACGTGATATGAGTAAGAAATTAATTTTAGCAACGTTTGCTTTAGCAGCATTTTCGTTTACCGCCAATGCTCAAAACGGAGATGGCTTTGGTATTAAAGCAGGCTTAAACTATAATGCCAATGGTAATTATTTTGAATCCATTGGAGACAATGCCAAACATCCTGATCGTAATGTGGGATACCACGTGGGTTTGTATGGTAAAATTGGAGATCGCTTTTACTTTAAACCAGAAGTGGTTTATACCCAAACAAAAAGTGATTACAGAAGCGATGCTCTTAAGATGCAAAAAATAGATGCCCCATTATTGATTGGTGCTAAAATTTTAGGCCCTGTAAGTGTATTTGCTGGCCCATCGTTAACGTACATCCTCGACTCTAAATTTGGCGATATCAGGCTTAAAGACATTGAAAATGACTTTACCATTGGCGCACAATTTGGCATCGGACTTAACTTCAACGGATTTGGCGTTGATGTGCGATACGAAAAAGGGTTGAGTAAAAACTATGGGGTAATTGGTGTTTCTGACAGCAGAATTGACACAAGACCTGACCAATTGATCTTAGGCATTTCATTTGCGCTATAGTTCAAATCACTGTATAAAAAAAGGCTATCATTTGTTTGATAGCCTTTTTTTATTCTATTTTATTGTTATCGGATTATAACTAGTTTTTCAGAGCTTTCTGCGTCATATTGTTTTTCTGTTACGAAGAATAAAAGTCTAAACTGAATTTCAATATAGAACGAATTGTTTTCAATACTTTATGACATAAGTTCTTTTCTATTATCTATATTCTATCTTCTGTCAGAGCTATCTCAATTCATTTATCTGAAAGTACTGATTTCTCAGAGTTCTACTATTTGCTATAATCGTTCTTAACCTCCTTCTGAAGATGATCCCAAACGCCATTAGTATCAGAATCTGCAAACTTAAGCGTCTTAAGGGTAATGATTCCATCCTTATTTGTTCGGGTTCTTACAAATTCATTTGCTGCCAAAACTGGCTCAACCTCCCCATTATTTGTATTGACCGTATAGGTTTGTCTGGTCATTTCATTTATGGTCAAAATGCGGTCGCCATCATCATCATTATCCAAAAAATTTGGGATGCCATCGCCATCTGTATCGTCATTAAACAAGTTTTTGTCGCCATTCAAATCTTCCATATAAGAAGGAATACCATCACCATCATGATCATTGATTTCTGATTGATACAACTCAAACGAGAACATCAAATTTGAATAAGCAGGAATATTTCCTGATGGTGGATTTCCAAAATACCCTAAACCTGAAGGTAGGAACATAACCCCAAGTCCGTAGTTATTATAGGTCACCGTACCATCGCCGTTTTCGGTATAACCTTCTGCCGTTTTAAATTCTGGGAGGACGTCTCGCCATCCAGAAATTAAATTCATGAGGTCAAATTCAACTGGGGTGGCGCTACCGTCAAATGAAGTGCCATTGGGAAGAAATCCTTTATAATTCAATCGGACATTATCCGAAAAATGTGGGTTTTCACCACCACCTTCGTTAAGTACCAAATAATAGAATTGGTATTCTGCATCTTGATAAGTTGTGGTTTTTGGATTATCAATATCTACTGCTACACTTAACATTTGATTCTTGTCAGGATCTGGCATTGGCAAAAAGTTACCACTGGCATCCGTTTCCAGTTTTTTAATGACAATTTCAGAAATGCGATGATCGCCAGGCTCTTCAAACGTAGCACGGTTGTAGTAATGGGTGTTTAAATACGTCTTTAACGAATCAAGATCGGCTACCTGCTGTTCTGTGCGGTCGCGTTGTGGAACTTCTTCAAAATTATCATCGTCTTTTTTACAGGAAGATAGAAGGGCTAAAAAACATAAAGTTGTGAGAGCGTAGGCTTTTAATTTCATCAATTTAATTTTATTCATTTCCAAAGCAGTTGCAATCGTCTTAAATTCATTCGCTTCAACAATTAAAATGAATTGTTTATGAATCTTTCAATATTGCTTATTTTTGCTGGCAAGATACAATAATATAATACGTTTGCACAACAACATTAACGTTGTTTTAAAATTTTTAATATGCGAATAGATAAATTCCTTTGGTGCGTCAGATATTACAAAACACGCACCATTGCTACAGAAGCATGCAAAAAAGGACATATCAAAATCAATGGACAGGTCGCCAAACCCAGCCGAGAAGTTTTTGCAACGGACAAAGTAGAATTACGCAAAAATCAAATCAATTATCAACTTATGGTCAACGATATTCCGCCAAACCGTGTGGGCGCAAAATTGGTCGATATTTATGTAAAAGATACGACGCCGAAAGAAGCTTTTGAGGCTCAGGAACTTTTAAAATATTCCAAAGATTATTATCGCAAAACAGGATCGGGACGTCCGACCAAAAAGGACCGTCGTGATATTGACGATTTTTATGAGGATAATAAGGACGACAATAACAACGTTTAAAAGAACGCTTTTTTTATCTTTGAACAAACCATAGCCAACGACAGCCAACACAAGCAAAAATGACAGCATCCAAACAAATTATCCTCAACCACCAGGAAATCAATCATAAAATAAGACGCATTGCCTATCAAATTTATGAGAACAATGTTAACGAAACTGAAGTCATTCTTGCAGGAATTGATGCCAACGGCTACATCCTGGCTAAAAAATTGAAAGCCAATCTCGATAAAATCTCCGATTTGAAATCCGTGTTGTGCAAGGTGGTCATTGATAAAAAGAATCCGTTAAACCCGATTACCACTTCAATTACAGCGACTGACTACAGCAATAAATCCATTGTGCTTATTGATGATGTATTAAATTCGGGAAGCACGCTTATTTATGGTGTGAAACATTTTCTGGACGTGCCCGTAACACAATTCAAAACTGCGGTACTCGTCAATCGAAATCATAAAAAATATCCGGTTAAAGCAGATTTCAAGGGCATTTCCCTCTCCACCTCCCTCAATGAGCACGTGGAGGTTATTTTGACAGGAAAAGTTTTTGAGGCCTTCTTAAAATAAGCGAGCAATAATTTCTTCTGTAATTGTGTCTACACCTTTAGCATCCGTCACAAGGGTTTGATGGCTTTGGCTATAATAAAAAGAGCGTTCAAAAAGATGCTTTCCGATAAACTCGGTTAATTCTTCCTCCGTTTTAAGATGCGCGATTAAGGGACGTGTCGATTTTTCTGGATGGAGTCGTTTGACCAAATTAGGGATGGAACTTTTCAAATATATGCTTTGGACATGTGCTGTATTTAAAATGGCTTCCATATTACTTCCATAACATGGCGTTCCACCGCCTAATGACAAAATGATATTCTCCTTCTTCAGAAGCTCATTTAAATAGAGATGTTCCTTTTTCCTGAAATAAATCTCTCCTTTGGTTTCGAAAATTTGCGGAATCGTCAAATTCTCCTTTTTTTGGATGTAATCATCCAAATCGATAAATTCAAAATTGATCATTTTGGCAAGATTCTTACCCACTGTGGACTTCCCACTGCCCATATATCCAATTAAAACAATACTCATAAAATGGCTTACAAATTGATTCTTAAAAACATAGCTAATAGTTCTGCAAAAAAACAAAAAATATTTCAAAAAAGGGTTTGGTTTATTAATAAAACGATTTATATTTGCACCCTCGTTAGGAAAAGACTTGATAGCTCAGTTGGTAGAGCATAACACTTTTAATGTTAGGGTCCTGGGTTCGAGCCCCAGTCAGGTCACAAAGTGGAAACAC
>JBARDR010000607.1:0-1558 GCA_049795335.1 Gelidibacter sp.
TACGAGGCGTCATCAATAACCTTTGATAGTTATGGAGAACATTTTTATGGATTAAATCATTTAATTGTAAGGTGGGAATTTTGGAATTGTCTTTTCTGAAGATGTCCGTGTCATGTTCATAAACCACATGCAAGATAACATTATCATAAGCGGAATCTATTTCATGATTATGCACATACCAATCGCTGGATTTAATGTGAATTTCCACATTACCTGCCCATAATTGATCATCTATTTTAAGTTGTGCATTGAAAAAATCTGGTCCTCCATTTAAATTATGTTGTCCAATATTGAGCAGAACGATGGACTCACCCGTCGTCGTTTTTAAACCAGAGGTGTTAAACTTCTTGAATTGCCAAACGTAATGGAGAAAGTTTTCTTGCATGTCATTAAAATTAGCATAATAATGATTGCTTTTACAAGTAACTAAAGATAATTTCGAAAAGAAAAAGGTAATCAGAGATAAACTAACAAACTACTGCTCAATACTTTCTGCAGAAAAACCCTCAAGTTGACCATCAGAAACTGTCACTGTAATTTGGATAGGATTGCAGCACACCTCGCAGTCTTCGACATAACTTTGGTGCGGAACAGAATAATCAATGAGCATTGAAATGTCTTCCCAACAATAGGGGCATTGAAAAAAATGTTCTTCCATAATAGTCCTAATCTATAAGCTCAAGTTCTTCATGAATGGTTTCCCATTCTGCCATCAACTTAGTTAATTTTTTCTTTTTGGATTCATAATGTTCAAAAAACTTTGGATCAGCAACGGTTCTATCGTAATCTGCTGCCAAATTCACATCCATGGCTTTGATGTCCTTTTCATGTTGGCTTATTTTAGCCTCAACATTGCTCAACCTGTTGTTTAAGGACTTTTGTTTTTTCTGATCTTCGTAGGATTGCTTATTGGTTTCTTTGGGCTCTTCTTTGATGACATCCCTTTTTTCAACTTCACGTAAATTTTCAACGTTACGTTGGTCCAAATAGAAATCGATGTCGCCTAGATACTCCTTGATTTTTTGATCTTTAAACTCATAAACGCTTTTGGTCAAGCCTTGAAGAAAATCTCTATCGTGCGATACTAAAATCAAAGTACCCTCAAATTTCTTTAAAGCTTCTTTTAATACGTTTTTAGATTTAATGTCCAAATGGTTGGTAGGTTCATCCATGACAAGCACATTCAAAGGTTGCAATAATAATTTAGCCAAAGCCAAACGGTTACGTTCGCCTCCCGAAAGAACTCTGACGTATTTTTCAGCCTCTTCACCTCTAAATAAAAACGATCCCAAAATATCACGCACTTTACTTCTGTTTTTTTCGTTGGCCGCATCAATCATGGTATCAAGGACGGTTTTATTGCCATCCAAATATTCTGCCTGATTTTGAGCGAAATAGCCAATTTGAACATTATGGCCAAGTTTCATCTGCCCTTCGTGCTTCAATTCACCTACAATGATTTTTGCCAAAGTAGATTTCCCTTGTCCGTTCTGACCTACAAAAGCAATCTTGCTTCCGCGTTCCACATTCAGATCAATATTTTTAAGAACTTGTAGAT
>JBARDR010000608.1:0-5525 GCA_049795335.1 Gelidibacter sp.
ATGTTAGGGTTTCCAGATTGAGATAAAACGGCCACATTTCTCTTTTAAACTTTCAAAAAATGGTAGAGGGTTATTCGTAAAAGGTCAATCAAAATCGTATTTTTGTACTCAATTTTAACAAACATCAAAAAACAATTTTATGAATTCATATGATGTAGCCATTATTGGCTCTGGACCTGGAGGTTATGTAGCGGCCATCCGTTGTGCACAATTAGGCATGAAAACTGCAATTATTGAAAAGTATTCCACGCTAGGTGGTACTTGCCTCAACGTTGGGTGTATTCCCAGTAAAGCACTTTTAGATTCTTCACATCATTATGATGATGCCGTTAAGCATTTTGAAGAACATGGAATCGACATTCCTGGAGATATTAAAGTGAATCTAAAACAGATGATCGCTCGTAAAGATGCGGTTGTGGATCAAACAACAGGTGGCATTGATTTCTTAATGAAGAAGAATAAGATTGATGTTTATCAAGGCTTAGGATCTTTTAAGGACGCCACTCATATTATCATTGAAGGTGAAGAAACCGTAGAAATTGAAGCGAAAAACACCATTATTGCTACCGGAAGTAAGCCATCCAATCTACCCTTTATTAAGTTGGACAAAGAACGCATCATTACTTCAACCGAAGCATTAAAGCTGAAAGAAATTCCTAAGCATTTAATTGTGATTGGCGGTGGTGTTATTGGATTGGAGCTTGGTCAGGTATATAGAAGATTGGGTGCTGAAGTCACGGTTATCGAGTACTTAGATCGTATTATTCCAACGATGGATGCTGGATTATCCAGAGAATTGACCAAGGTATTCAAGAAAGCCAAGTGCAACATCAATGTATCCCATAAAGTGAAATCTGTGGTGCGAAACGGCGATGAGGTCATCGTTAAAGCAGACAACAAAAAAGGAGAAGAAATAGAATTTAGAGGCGACTATTGCTTAGTCTCCGTAGGCCGTCGTCCTTATACTGACGGACTGAACGCTGATGCTGCAGGTGTTAAACTTACAGATAGAGGCCAAATTGAAGTCAATGAGCATTTACAAACCAACGTAAAAAATATTTATGCTATTGGTGATGTGGTCAAAGGTGCTATGCTAGCCCATAAAGCTGAAGAAGAAGGCGTTTTTGTTGCAGAAACCTTAGCAGGACAAAAACCACATATCGATTATAATTTGATTCCAGGTGTGGTTTATACTTGGCCAGAAGTCGCTTCGGTAGGTAAAACAGAAGAACAATTAAAGGAAGAAGGCGTAGAGTATAAAGCAGGCCAGTTCCCGATGCGTGCATTAGGTAGAAGTAGAGCCAGTATGGATTTGGATGGATTTGTTAAAGTCCTAGCGGATAAAACTACTGATGAAATCCTTGGCGTTCACATGATTGGTGCCCGTGCGGCCGATATGATCGCTGAAGCCGTGGTTGCTATGGAATTTAGAGCATCTGCAGAAGATATCTCTCGTATTTCACATGCCCATCCTACGTTTACGGAAGCGCTTAAGGAAGCTGCGTTGGCTGCCACCGATGATAGAGCCTTACATATCTAAAAAATGTTTTTAAAAATGATAAAGGAAAAGGTGAGCAGGTGCTCACCTTTTTTTATGGTTTAAATTTCATGAAGTAAGTCCTTTATGCGAAGTTTATTGGTGTAATCGTTCTCATTGACATCCCTGACCAGACAATAGGCATTTACGGAATTGTCCTTCACTTTTTTGAAAAGTTCATTCATGGTGAAGGGACCATATTCCTTCGAATGTTGAATATAGTAAAACTCGTGTTCAGAAATAAGTTGTGAAGCCTTTTTCAGATATTTGTCTTTAAGAAACTTCTGAAGGTCTGCTTTAGAGTTTATACATTCTGAATAATCGGTCGAATTGATGAAAAAAGCATATTCTTCAGAGGCTTTTTGGCTGAGCACAAGCGTGTCTTTATCCTTATAAAAGGCTTTGATGAGAACCATACCATCTTCCGTCATAATCGATAGAAAATTTGAATTAATAAAGCTCCATCTTGTGGTGGTCACTTCATTGTTCTCAGAAATGACCAATTCATTGTTTGGTTTGAAGACATACATGGATTGTGCGTCTTCAATACCATTGATCAATACCCATTGTTGATTAATAAACTGATTGTCATGATGCAGTGAATAATCAAATGGCTGTAATTTCGGGACAATACTGTAAAGGATATCTGTCATGTCAAATAGGGGATTAGTTAACGATTAAGTCATTGCGTATTATTTTCATCTTCACTTAAATATACAATTATATTTTCAATCACCATAATTTGAACGACTTAGGAAGGTTAATTCAGATGAAATGAAAATTCCTGCACTTTTTCACTGTGAAAAACACTGTTTATAGAATGACAAAGGGCGAAACTATTTAGTTTCGCCCTTCGTATTTAATCTGTATGAGATTGGTTTTATTGCGTTGCTTTATCAACTATAATGCGATCCGCTCTATTGGCCAATTCCCAAGCGGTATAAAACACAAGTCTAGTTCTATTTTCCAACAAATCATATTCTATTTTATCTGGTGTATCAGAAGGTCTGTGGTAGTCATCGTGTGTTCCGTTAAAATAGAAAATCACAGGCACATTGTTCTTTGCAAAGTTATAATGATCGGATCTGTAGTAAAAACGGTTCGGATCATTTTCGTCATTGTAGGTATAATCCAAAGTTACATTGGTATATTTTTTATTGGTTTCTTCAGAGATGTTGTGCAACTCTGTACTCAACTTGTCAGCACCAATTAAATACACATAATTACGGTCGCCAATACGTTTTGGATCGACTCTTCCGATCATGTCAATGTTGAGGTTGGCTACGGTGTTTTCCAAAGGAAAAATTGGCGCCACGTCTGCATAGTAACTTGAGCCCAATAGGCCTTTTTCCTCCCCTGTAACGTGTAGGAACAAGATCGAACGCTTTGGTCCATGACCTGCATCTTGAGCAGCTTTAAAGGCTTCCGCAATTTCCAATAAGGCCACAGTTCCAGAACCATCGTCGTCTGCACCGTTATAAATTTCGCCGTCTTTAATACCTTCGTGATCTAAGTGTGCTGAAAGAACCACAATTTCATCTGGTTTTTCAGAACCTTTGATAAAAGCGACCACATTTTCAGAGTTCACATCTACAGAATTGCTGGTCAATTTAATTTTTAAGTTGGTCGCTATGTCTTTAGATGTATCGTCTGTTGCAATATCAGCTAAAAGCGCTTTTCCTAATTTTTTACTGATTAAAATCTGAACCATCTCTTCTTGTTTGTCCTTAAGAGAAAGACGTGCACTGCCACCTGATTTAGCCGCATTTTGCAAAAATGTTGACATGATTTTCAAATAAGCTTCGTCCATATATAACAAAGCTTTAGCGCCTTTATTTTTAGCGACCTCTCTTTTTGAAGAAAGTGCCTGTCTTCCCACAGACCATTTCGTATCTTCTTTTGTTCCACTAGTCACATAAGTGCCATCGGCTCTCTTTGGTTCACCCGATTTGATCAGGACAACTTTACCTTTGACATCTAAACCTGTATAACTGGAATAATTTTCTGAATCAATCCCATAACCCGCATATACAATATCTGAAGCAGAAAGCGTTTGTGACGACGCAGCACCAAACGATACCACATCCGTGTAATTTTCAAATTTCACACCGTTAACGGTAAGATCGATTTCTGGAGTTTTTTGATTTAACAATGGGACATTTTGAAAGTAATTGCCACCTGAAATTGGCGAAGGAATACCTAAAGCAACATATTTGTCTTTTAAAAACTCAACGGCCATTTTTTGACCCTTTGATCCCGTATCGCGACCTTCAAACTCATCGGAAGCGAAAGTGTACAACAAGTCTTTTAATTCATTTGAAGTAATGGTATTTCCATACACTGTTGGGTCGACTGAAATTATTTTTTCCGTCTCTATAACCTGTTGTTGTGTTGAGCCACAACCATAAATACTCAGCGCAATACATGCAATAAAAAGTGACTTTTTCATTAATTAAGAAGTTGATTTGTAAGTGAAGTGCTATAATACGAAAAACTCAAGAATTTAAGATTTAATCGTAAGTTCATTTAACAAACTTTAACACTCATTTTTTAATGATTTGAATGGAAAATAAGCCACTACGTGTAATACTATTTTAAATTTTATCAGCTTCGAGGCGTTCTTCAGAATTTGCGATATACCATGCTGTTGAAAAAATGAGTTGCGTTCGCTTTTGCAATAACGGATAATTAATTTTATCAGGGGTGTCCGTTGGTTGATGATAATCGGGATGATCGCCATTAAAATAGAAGATAACCGGAATGTTATTTAGGGCAAAATTGTAATGATCCGAGCGGTAGTAATACCGGTTGTTATCGCGATCGTCGTTGTATTTATAATCAAGGATCAGATTGGTGAATTGTGCATTGGCCACTTCTGAAATATAATGGAGTTTGGTGCTTAATCTATCCGCTCCAATGACGTAAATGTAGTTTTCTTCCTGTTTTTCTTCATAGATTCTATCGACGCGACCTATCATGTCAATATTCAAATCGACCACTGTGTTTTCTAATGCATAAATAGGATGTTTTACATAATAAGACGATCCCAAAAGACCAGATTCTTCAGCTGTTAAATGCAAAAACAGAATACTTCGTTTTGGGCCATGTCCTTCCTTTTTTGCTAAAGCAAAAGCCTTGGCCATTTCCATGATCGCAGCGGTTCCTGAGGCATTATCATCGGCGCCGAAGTAAGTCTCCTCATTTAAAAGACCTAAATGATCCAAATGTCCAGAGATAATGATGACTTCTTCAGGATGTATTGAACCTTCAATATAAGCTACCACATTTTGCGATGCTGGGCTGTTTTTTGAAAAATAGAATTTAGGAATTCTTTGGTAATAGTTGTCACCGCCCAGTGGAGAAGAAATGCCGTTGCTGACATAAAAATCCTTAAGGAATTTTGAGGCTTTATTAAAACCTCTCTGTCCGGTTTCGCGTCCTTCAAAATCGGGCGCACATAAGGCATAAACATGTTTGCTCAGTTCTTCAGATGTGATTGTTTGGCTATATTTTGAAACCGTTTCAACATCCTCAAAAAAAATACTTTCTTTTAAATTTTCAATTTGTTGACTGTAGCGGATGTTGGAACAAGAACCAACAAGTGTTAAAACAGAAGTAATGAAGAGTACTTTCATTTAAAATCGATTAATTAGGTAATATAATAAAAAAGGGAGGATTGTAGGAACCCTTTGTCAATAAGAGTTTTGATGGTGTGATCACTCATAATGCTATTGGTCTTCTAAGACTTCCAGTTTGCGCGGCGTATCAGTTTTTAACCTATCCGTTTCGGTAGTGTCAATTTCACGGTCATCAGGATCCAATTCTTCCAATATTTCTTCTGAATCTTCTTTTGTTGTTTCTTCCTTCAATTCCAATTCGTCAAGGTTTGCAACTTGGGGCGTATTAAAAATGGCCTTATAGGTGGTTAACACCAAGGCGATGAAGGTTAATAAAAAAATTAATTGCACCGTCTTTTTTGGAGCTTGCT
>JBARDR010000609.1:0-2143 GCA_049795335.1 Gelidibacter sp.
CAACAGTTCCATTTCGCGAGGATATGAAAAACCATAAAGTTCGTAAATAAATCCTGCATCAGTCCCTACGGTTACTCTTCCTCCCCTGTTTTTATAATCATTAATAAAATTCATCCAAAGTTTATAATTGGCTTTCCATTCAATTTCCTGTTCTGTTCCCCAAGTATGCCAATAAGAACCATGCGACTCGCGACTAGGCGCATAAAAATCCCATAAGGTTGGAAGTGTATATTCCTGATGCCATTCAACAAGGCGCGCTCGTGTTAAATCTCTATTTGCTTCATAAATCACAAACGTTGGTGTTAAAGTAAAGTCGAGAGACAAGAGCTCCTCCATAACATCGTTCCATTTTTTGCTATTAGTTGCCGCTGCTTGTTTCCACAATTGACCAGCTTCACCAAAACGGTCTTGCTCATTTTGATAATTATAGTCTAATGAATAGTCTTGAACTGTCCTATCATCAAATAATGCCTCAGGCAAACCATACCAGTGCTCCATGGATGTAAGGCCCGATCTTGCACTATTCAATACATTCCAACTCCCTACATAAATTTGTGAATGGTGCATTTTAGAACGTAAACCTAATTTCTTATTTTCATCTAAGGCTGCTGCCATCACCACAGGAGCAGCTCCAAAAAACTTAATTCCGTCAGCTCCTAGTTTTGCATTGTTACGCACCCATTCTCTTGCCTGCTGATCAGTAGCGATCGGACTTTTACTGTTCTGGCCAAAGGAAGTGTAAGCCTTGATTCTTGGTGCCGTTATTTCATTTTTATCACTTCTTCTTTTTTCCTCAAGAGTCCAAGCAATACCGTTCCCACTACTTGGATCTACAATAGTCGTTATACCATGCCCCATCCACAGTTTATATACATATTCGGCCGGTGTTCCTTGAGATTTCCCACCAATATGCGCATGACTATCTACAAAACCAGGCATAATGTACATTCCCTCAGCATTTAATTCTTTTCCCCCCGGCTTTAAAACCGGCCTTCTGCTATCTTTAATAGGCACTCCAGGATATCCTACAACTCGGACATCTACAATGCGGTTATTTTCCACAACAATATCCACAGGCCCCATTGGAGGAGCAAGTGTTCCATTTATTAGTGTTGCTCCCCTTATAATTAATTGTGACCAAGGTCCCTCACCCTCTTGTCGATTGGGGGCTTTTTCAATTTGAGCTTGCATGCTCACACATAAAAGAAAGCAAATCGAAATAAATAATTTATTGTTTAAATTTTTCATAAGAAGCTATAATTAGGATTAATAGATTTTAAAGAACTATTTGAATGGAATAAAAATTCCATCTAAGTTATCTTTTATATTGAGCTGGCTGTCCATCTTTGGGAGTTGATTTACTAATAAACTCTCTTATATGCTCATTAGAAGTTGCTAAATCCTCACTGCGTAAATACATCATATGACCGCTTCTATATCCTTTCCAACTCATTCTATCTCGCAATTTCCCACTCGTATCCATCTGCCATTGATTGTACTTTGAGTTGAAATAATCTGTTCCTCCATCATAATAACCTGCTTGAACTAAAACATGCAAGTATGGATTTTGCGCCATTGCTTGACGCAGATCATAACCTGTAGTATTATTGCTACTATCCCAAGGATGAACAGGTCCAAACATATTATATTTCAGATCGGTGTCATATTTTAAGTGATTTTTTATATAATAGTTGATTGCAGGAGTAAAAGAATGTAGCCATGAAGTCAATTCTGCAGAATAATCTGGTTTATCACCAGCTGCCATTTTATCAATACCTAAATATCTGGAATCTAATCTACCGATATTAAACCCCTCATTACGCAATAGCTCCTTCCAAAAGAAACCTTTTGGAATTCTTAAATCGTGTTCTAAAACTACTTTTTCAGATAATCCCGAATATCTTGAGATACGCGCGGCCGCTTTCTTTTTTTCGGCTTCAGGTAAAAACCCACCTTTTGCCATCATTGGAATCAATTCATTAACCGTATATTCTTCCACCTCAACTAGCATGTCCGTAAGATCTTTAGATTGCAAATCAGAAGGCTGTTTTTTATGATACCATGCAGTCGCTGCATAATAAGGAAGTAGATTGGCTGCATCGACGGCAGTACCACGCTCAATTCCTAATCCAGTAGGCGATAC
>JBARDR010000610.1:0-3024 GCA_049795335.1 Gelidibacter sp.
GGCTACAATCGTGCCTTTAAAAGTAAATCATTAATGAGAACAGCCACCATTCCCATTGGTCATGCCGATGGTATTGGCAGACCCTACGGCAACGGAAAAGGATCGGTCATTATCAATGAGAAAAAAGCACCCATTATTGGTAATGTTTGCATGGACATGATTATGGTTAATATTACAGACATTGATTGCGAGGAAGGCGACGAAGTTATTGTTTTTGACGCTTCGCATACCGCTGAAAACTTGGCAACTTCTGCCAATACGATTTCGTATGAATTGATTACCGCCATTTCTCAACGTGTTAAACGTATAATCAAAAAATAAACCAAAATAGTAATTTAAAAAATTTATATTTTTCTTACATTAGTGTCTAAGTAACTAACTTAATTCTATTAATATGTGGAAAGAATTTAAAGATTTTATAATGACCGGCAACGTCATTGACTTGGCGGTTGCGGTTCTTTTGGCTGGAGCGGTTGGCCTGGTTGTCAATGGTTTTGTAACCGACATTATGATGCCAATCGTAGGATATTTCTCTGGAGGCATGGATTTCTCAAACATGTTCATCTCCTTAGACGGAAAAGAATACGCATCTTTAGCCGCTGCAACTGAAGCTGGAGCAGCAGTAATTGCTTATGGCAAATGGATCAACTCCATCATCAATTTAATAATTGTTGGTTTCGTTTTATTTATGATTGTGAAAGCTTACGGCAAGGTTAGAGCTAAAAAAGAAGTTGCTCATGCACCTCCTGCTGGCCCTACTGAAATCGATTTGTTGAAAGAAATCAGAGACGCCTTAAAAAAATAATAACGCTACACCCATATTCTAACTTAAGCCCGATTTTCAAAAAAATCGGGCTCTTTTTTTTATATCAGGTTTTTAAATGCATTGAATTAATGGTTACTTTAGCAACTTAAAAATTTTTAATTATGAAAGTAGCTGTTGTTGGTGCCACTGGAATGGTGGGCGAAGTAATGTTAAATATCCTTGAAGAACGTAATTTTCCATTTACGGAATTGTTGCTTGTAGCTTCAGAAAGATCTGTGGGCAAGGAAATCGCCTTTAAAAACAAAACCTACAAGGTCATCGGATTAGCAGAAGCAGTTTCAAAAAAACCAGATATCGCTTTCTTTTCTGCAGGCGGAACCACCTCTTTAGAATGGGCTCCAAAATTTGCTGAAGCCGGCACGACGGTGGTTGATAATTCTTCCGCTTGGCGCATGGACCCTTCAAAGAAATTGATCGTTCCAGAAATCAATGCCCATCTACTTACTAAAGACGATAAAATCATTGCTAACCCAAACTGTTCAACCACTCAAATGGTCATGGTTTTGGCTCCGCTTCATAAAAAATATAAAATCAAAAGAGTGGTCGTTTCTACCTACCAATCCATCACGGGAACTGGCGTAAAAGCAGTAAAACAACTGGAAAATGAGTTGGCAGGCATTTCAGGAGAAATGGCTTACCACTACCCAATACATAAGAATGTCATTCCACATTGTGACGTCTTTGAAGAAAACGGCTATACAAAAGAGGAGATGAAGTTAGTTCAGGAAACTCAAAAAATTCTTGAAGACCGATCCATCGCAGTAACCGCAACTGCTGTAAGGGTTCCAACGCAAGGCGGGCACAGCGAAGCGGTAAATATTGAATTTGAATACGATTTTGACGTTACGGAAGTCCGTAAATTACTAAGCCAAACTTCTGGCGTTGTGGTTCAAGATAATACGGATGTCAACACTTATCCCATGCCTATTTATGCCAACGGAAAAGATGATGTTTTTGTGGGACGTATCAGACGTGATGGATCACAACCGAACTCGCTGAATCTATGGATTGTAAGTGACAACTTAAGAAAAGGAGCCGCTACAAATACCATTCAAATTGCTGAATACTTAATTAAAAAACATCTTGTTTAATCAGATGTTTTTAAAAAAAGAATACGATTATTAAAAATTAGATGTCTTAACATTATATTAAAAAAGCTCTTACATCCGTTTGTAGGAGCTTTTTTGTTTATTTTTGGAACTCAACATTTAACACGTTTACTTTTATGAAAAAATTAGCGCTTGCAATGGTAGTTCTTACTACAATTACCGCTTGCAAAAATGAAAACGAACTTAAAAAATCCAATGCGATTGCTGTGACTTATCCTGAAACCAAAACGGTGGATACCGTTGATACTTATTTTGGAGTACCAGTAAATGACCCCTATCGTTGGCTTGAAGATGACAGAAGTGAAGAAACCGGAGCATGGGTAAAAGCTCAAAATCAAGTGACGGGCGATTACTTAGCACAAATCCCTTACCGTCAAGAATTGAAAGATCGATTGACAGAAATTTGGAACTACGAAAAAATCGGCGCTCCTTTCATTGAGGGCGATTATACTTATTATTACAAAAATGATGGTTTACAAAACCAATCGGTTATATACAGAAAGAAAACAGGAGAAGATAACGACGAGATCTTTTTAGATCCGAATACGTTTAGTAAAGACGGCACCATTTCATTGGGTGGTCTTAATTTCTCTAAAAACGGAAAACTTGCGGCTTATCAAATTTCTGAAGGTGGAAGCGATTGGCGTAAAGTCATAATTTTGGATGTCGACACCAAAAAACAAATTGAAGATACGCTCGTCGATGTTAAATTTAGTGGTATTTCATGGAAAGACAATGATGGCTTTTATTACTCAAGCTATGACAAGCCTAAAGGCAGTGAGCTTTCAGCCAAAACAGATCAACACAAACTTTTCTACCATAAATTAGGAACGTCACAAAAGCAAGACCAATTGATTTATGGAGGCACTGCAGAGCAAAAACACCGTTATGTTGGTGGAGGCGTTACTGAAGATGGTAAATATCTCTTCATCTACCCAAGAAGTTCTACATCTGGAACAAAGCTATTAATGCAAGATTTATCACAGCCTAATGGAAAAATGATTACCATTTTAGATAATACCGATACAGATACCAGCATCATTGAAAACGTAGGAAGCACACTTTATTTAATCACCAATAAAAATGCGC
>JBARDR010000611.1:0-4801 GCA_049795335.1 Gelidibacter sp.
CTGCCATCCCCGGGATCCTCCAATCTTTTCTCCCCGATTCTATCCAAGTATCAAAGTTCTCAGGGAGAGACTCTTGAGCAAAAAGACTGAAAGAAAAGAAACTTACAAATACGAAGAGCGCGACGGTATAGCAGCTGAAATAGTTTTTGGTCATGGCGATAGGTTTTGCGCTAATATAGTTACAAGTTTGGACAATTGTAATTGGAAGATATAATTTGAAGATGGAATTTGAAAATTTTTTCTGCTGTCCTCTTGCTTTAGTTATTGTAATATATTTATTCTCCATGGATCAAAAAACGAAGTGACCACTTGCAAATAGAACGGAATTTCAACGAACATTAATAAATGTGAAGGATCACATATGATAAAGATGTTTTTATAATGCAATAACCCCGAGACTTTAGATCGCGGTTATGAAACCCAAGAGAAAAATGGGCTTTAGCCCAACATGTATTAAATGGAGGATTTGGCTAAAGCCAAGTTTCAGTCGCTCAGTACTCCACCAAGCTAAAGATGGGGCGTTCTTCCAAGTGGACCTCATCCCAGCTCGCAAAAGCAAATTGTTAATATCCATGGAATATCTCTGAGGCTTTAACTCAGGGTTAGGACTGAGGTAACAGATAAAAGGGCTTCAGCCCAAAGTATATAAAGAAATTTAGTTGAGCTATAGCCTACTTCTCGTTTTTCGTCTTACCCCCAGCCGAGCTGGGGTTATTCCAATGCTATTTAAAATTCATAATTCCCATTAATCACAAAGCATTAACTCGCATTTATTAAGGAAACTATTCCTACTCCCCCAACTTATAAAACCGCGTCGGTCGATACTTATTCTCTATCTGCAGCTCCTTTTTAAGTTTTCCCTGACGGTTGATAGAATAAAGACCACTAAAATTTCCAGGAATCGCATTAGGAACCACCATAAAGAGTTTATCGTCTACAACATTAAACACATTCATCCTCGACGACGGATTTGAAGTTGGCACCTCCAATTTGGTATAATTCTTAGGAGAATTAGTATCAAATTCATAATAAGAAAGTTTCAAACCATTTCTGGTGGACACATCTTCACTGGAATCGAAAAGATAAGGTTCTTCAGAAATGTGCAGATAAATTTTATTATTATAGGATAATATAGATTGCGCAATCCTGCCCTTTCCAAAATGCGATTCGATATCGATCTCCCAATCGGGGTCAAAATCAGTTTCGCCAGCTTTTATTCGAAACACTTTTGAAGGACTATGTTTGTTAAACTGATTCCAGCCCCATGAGCAAAAATAAAGATTTCCTGCCTCGTCTTTGGTCGTGGCATTGTTTTCGGACACAAAAAAACCAACCGTTTTGGCCCCATGATATTGGATGATTTTCTCAAAACTAAAACTCGGAATATCGATCACTGCCAAATAAAAATTCTCTTCTTCCTCGGCAATCAAATTAAAACTGGCCTCTTCCAAAAACACGACACTCACATAGAGTTTATCGTCTTTATAGTCCATGACCAATGACCCCGTTCTGACCAAATTATTTCCGTATGCATCTTCAAACTGCGCCTCCGGACGGAATGTCTTGATATCCGCACGTAAGTTTATTGCTTCTCCCAATTGCATCGTCAACGGATTAAACGCCTGAATGGTTTGTCCGCCGCTATCTTCATTATAATAAAAACCTAGATGATCATTGACCAAAGCCAATTTTCGGGATGGAAAAAGATTATCCTTACCGATGTATAATTCGCTATCGATAAACACCTGGTCGGAACTGTTCAAACTCAGTCGAAACAAGCCTGGCGTAGAAGAATAGCCTCTTTTATCCTTAGCCATGCTGAAGATGTAATTCTTAAAAAAATGATGTCCCGATGACGTTGAGGGATCGGAATTGATAAAGGTTTTATTGTCCTGAATCAAATCATAGGTTTTACTGGCATCAACATCGCTCAGATTAAAACTGAAAAAACGGGTAATATCAACTGTAGATGCGTCTTCGGTTGCCAACACATAATTATAGGAAGAATAATCCGTTTTTGGATTTTTGTTCTCGTCGTCAAGGTTGTTGACTTCACACGCCATTAATCCCAAGAATAGCAAGCAAAAAAGGGTTTTATCGAGCATTGAAAATTTCATGGGCTTAGAAACTATAAGTTATTTTTACTCTAAAATGTCGGCCAGGGCTTTGCATTTTAAATTCGTTGTAAATGTCCTCATCAAAGACATTTTTAAGTTCTGCACTTAAGGACACGCTTTGTTTTGAAAAATCGCGCACATAAATAAATCCAAGATTATGCGTATGCTGATTCGGAATTATACGACTGGTATTGATTTTAGAGTTTCCGAACAATCCCAAAAAGCCATCAGGCTCAAACTGCTTTTCGATATAGTCCAGATAATACTGATGCACATATGAATAATCCCAAAAGAACGATAAATCAGTCGAAAGCTTCAACAATTCCTTGATATTATAGGATGCGCTAATATTTCCGTAGTAAAAAGGCATATTGGCCACGCGGGCATCTTTAAAATGCTGGATGTTTAAATATTTATCATTTGAATTTTGAAACCGAAAATCATTCCAAGTTAAATTTCCTGATAAACGCAAATCATCAACGGGCTCATAATTGACCTGAAGCTCTACGCCCAAGCCTTTCACGTTATCCAGATTGAGAAAATTAGCTTGATACTGATTTAAATCTTTTAAACGAATCAGGTTTTTGGTATCTCGATAGTAGGTATTGAGTTCAAAACCAATAGTTTTCGCAGCAAAGGTGTATCCGAAATTTATATTTTTGCTTTTTTCAGGCGTCAATTCATAATTGGCTATAATAAAGTTATTGTCGCCAAACAACTCCTGTTGTTCAGGAAGTCGGAAGGTATTTTCATATGATAACCGAACATAACTTTTCTCGTTGATAGTATATTTAAAAGCTTGTGAAAAGCTCAAACCAGTGCTGACTACTTCTTTGTCTACAATTTTCTTTTCCAAAGGATTGCTTGACGCATTATACTGTCCTTTGAAATTTCCAAACAGATATTTAAATTGGGTATTGGATTCCAATTGATGATCAAAAAACTGAGAATTTAAGGCGAAATTTGTAATCAACTTGTCATAATTGGTGCCATTAAAATTGAGATCGCCCACATTTGACTTACGGTTGTAATGACTAAATACGGTGTTGTTTTCTATTTGAAAATAACTGCTGATCAAATAATTCAGATTGGTGCGCGAGGTAAATTGCTTAAAGTTGTTTTCGAGATAGCCTTTATCGAGAAGCATATTCCCCATCTCCGAACCAGAATTGGTCGCATGGGCAACGCCTTTCCAATCATAATAAACATTCTTGGCGAGGTCAAAAATCTCAAAATCGATCTGACTATATACCAAAAACTGATTGACACTCAATTTGTTGTCAAAAAAATGATTCTTGTATTTTATGGAAGGGATAAAATTGCCGCGCTCCTTTCGGTAAACTTCTCCAAAAGGTCTGGCTCTTGAAAACGGATCGTTTTGAATGTCCTGTTCCAAACCATAGGAATTCACTTTTAGCTCAATGGTTTCGGCCCATGATAGGTCGCGAGCCTGCAAAGAAAACTCTAAGGAATGTTGATTGAATGCGTTGTGAAATAACCTTTCGCGGATATAAGTCACCTGTCCGCTATTAGGATCTTTATAAGGCAGATGATCTACTTCATAATTGTTTTTTGAATAATTATAGAAGCTGTTGATTCCGAAAAAAAAATGCTCGTCTAATTTAATATTCGCATTGGCCGTGACAATATGCGTATCATAGGATCCGGTTTCATAGGACACGGTTCCGGAGGTTTTTTTACTGGTTTTAGGAACGATATTGATGGCACTTCCTAGGGCATCAACTCCAATTTTTGTTGGCAACACGCCTTTATAAATTTCAACACGACTAATGGCGTTGGTGGGCACTTTGGTAAGTCCGTAGTTGGAGCCTAAGTAATCGATGGGAACATCATCATATAAAAACTTCACGGCATTGCCCTGAAAGCCTCCGACAATAATATTGCTCGCAGCCCCAAGTCCGCCCACATTTCGAATTTTAACACCTGGACTTCTATCCACGAGATCTTCAACCGAATTAGCACGTCGCGTATTGGCTTCCACCGGAATAATTTCCGATTTGATGGCGCTGTTTTTTAATTTTTCGCTTTGGCTGAGCGCTTTGAGTTTCACTTCGTCCAGATTGTAAGTCGACATTTCGATGTAGAGCGTCACATTTTTTGCTTCTCCTGCCTTTAGTTGTACCGTTTCAATACCAAATTGAAACCCGTCATAAAGGGGATAAATATTATAAGTGCCAGCTGGAAGATTCATAAAACTAAAGGCACCTTCTCTGTCGGTAAGCGTTCGCCCATTGGTTTCAACCAAACGTATTTCAACATTCTCCACCTGCTCATCGAGGGTGTTTATGAGTTTTCCTTGAATGGTGCCATTATTTTGCGCCATGGCAAACATGGAGGCAAGTATAAAAAATAAGCTTGTGAAATTCCTTAGCATTGAAAAGACGAGACGTTAAATAATCACTATTATTTTGTCCACCTCGGGCGCATTCTTAGTATTTCCTAATAAAAGAAATGACTTGAAAATGCGCCCGATAAGACAAGAAAAGCTCATAGGACGAGCTTTCTATTATTTACTAAAGTTACTTATTTAGGATCAAAAAACCCGCAATAGAAATCCGGTTCATCCGGTGCAGTCAACTTAGGCAATTTGTTTTGATCAATTTCTTTTGTCTTTACAAGAGTCAAATTGGCTTCAGAACCATTCCCCATTTTAGAATGAAAAG
>JBARDR010000612.1:0-3894 GCA_049795335.1 Gelidibacter sp.
ATTTAGAGAAGAAGCAATGTATTACAGATTTGACTCTGCGTACCGATTGGGAATAAACAGTATTGAGCGTAAACGTCAAGAGCGTTTAAATATAGCTCTCAAATATTACAACGCTTTTGTCAAAGCATATCCAGAATCACAGCACAGTGCTGAAGCTGCACAAATGAATGCCGAATTGCAAACAGCAATTCAGAACTATACCATAAAAAGTTAATTTTATATAGATGATAGATTTAAAAAAGAGCAATGCTCCCGTGAGTTCGATAACTTACAACCGTAATGAAATTGATGCGCCAACAGGAAATATCTATGAGGCTATCTCTGTCATAGCAAGAAGAGCTGAACAGATCAACACGGATATCCGTAGAGAACTTGTTGATAAGCTTGAAGAATTTGCAACTTATAATGACAGTCTTGAAGAGATTTTCGAAAACAAAGAGCAAATTGAAGTCTCAAAGTTTTACGAAAGATTACCAAAACCGCACGCACTTGCTGTACAGGAATGGATAGATGATAAGATTTATTTCAGAAATACTGAAGACGATATCCAAGAAGCATAATTAAGATGTCAATTTTAAGCGGCAAAAACATACTTGTAGGCGTTACTGCCGGTATTGCTGCTTATAAAACAGCAAACCTTGTTAGGTTATTCATAAAAGCGGGCGCTCACGTAAAGGTCGTGATGACGCCCGCTTCTAAAGACTTCATTACACCTTTAACGCTTTCCACTTTATCTAAAAACCCCGTGTATTCTTCGTTTGTCAATGACGATGAAGAGGATGCCGTTTGGAACAACCACGTGGAGCTCGGCTTATGGGCCGATTTATTTGTAATCGCTCCCGCAACAGCCAATACGATGGCTAAAATGGCCAATGGTATTTGTGATAATTTATTGATGGCCACTTATTTGTCGGCCAAATGTCCTGTTTATTTTGCGCCTGCAATGGATTTGGACATGTACAAACACGAAAGCACGCTTCAGTCCTTTAAAATTCTAAATAGCTTCGGAAATATTATGATTCCTGCAACCAGCGGCGAATTGGCGAGCGGTCTGGTTGGAGAAGGCCGGATGGCCGAACCGGAAGATATTGTGGCTTATATCGAAAAAAACATTTTAGATCAACTGCCTTTAAGAGGTAAAAAAGTCTTGATTACGGCAGGACCAACCTATGAGGCTATTGATCCCGTCCGTTTTATTGGCAATCATTCCAGCGGTAAAATGGGATTTGAGATCGCTAAAGTTGCGGCCAATCTTGGTGCTGAGGTCATTTTAATATCAGGGCCATCACATGAAACCAGTGCGCATAGCCTTATACATCTCATTAAAGTAGTAAGTGCATCACAAATGTTTGATGCCGTGCATGACTATTTTGATTCGGTTGACATTGCCATTCTTTCGGCAGCAGTCGCGGATTACAAACCTAAAAATGTTTCAGACACCAAAATAAAGAAGAAAGAGACTTCGTTTTCTATTGAATTGGAGAAAACAAAGGATATTTTGGCATCACTTGGAACCCAAAAGAAAAATCAATTCCTGGTTGGTTTTGCATTAGAAACCAATGATGAATTGGAAAATGCCAAAGGGAAATTAAAAGCTAAGAATTTAAATTTAATTGTGTTAAATTCGTTAAATGATAAAGGTGCTGGTTTTGGAGGAGCAACTAATAAAGTTACTTTTATAACGGATCAACAAGACGTTATTGAGAACGAATTAAAATCAAAACACGAAGTGGCGGTCGATTTAATGAATCAAATTATAAAACAAATTCATGCGTAAACTTATTTTTATATTTTTTATAGCTTGCACAACTGGGTTTTCTCAAGAATTGAATTGTAACTTGGTGGTTAATGCACAGCAAACAGGGAATGAAAACGTACAGGTTTTTAAAACGCTAGAGCGGCAGTTGACTGAATTTATCAATAACACCCAATGGACCAATACAGTCTATAAACCTCAGGAGCGCATTGATTGTAGTATGGTCATCAATATTAGTGACTATAATAGTGATGTGTTTCAAGCCACCATTCAAGTGCAGTCCTCACGACCGGTTTTCAGCTCGACATACACCACGCCAGTTTATAACTTTAATGACCGAAATTTTACGTTTAAATATCTTGAGTTTCAAAATTTAGTTTATAATCCGACGCAATTTGAATCCAATTTGGTTTCGGTTTTGGCCTATCATGTTTTTATGATTTTAGGTTTGGATGCCGATACCTTTGAGTTGAATGGCGGCGATCCATTTTTTAAACAAGCACAAACCATCACTAATTTTTCCCAACAAGGTAATTATAAGGGTTGGAAATTGGAAGACGGACAGCAGTCGCGTTTTGTACTCATAGATAATATATTATCCCCAACCTTCAAAGAATTCAGAACGGTGATGTACAATTACCATCGCAACGGTTTGGATATCATGGCAGATAATGATAAAAAGGGAAAGGAAGTCATTGCTAAGGTTTTTGAAGATCTACGGACCATGAATAACCAACGGCCTAATTCATTTTTAATGCGCGTGTTCTTTGACGCTAAATCCAATGAGATTTTGGATGTTTTTAGCGGTGGACCAAAAATGAACGTTACAGAAATTAAAGATATTCTCAATAGAATTGCACCAACCCATGCCTCCAAATGGCGCGAGATTAATTTTTAATAGAAGTTAGAAGCTCGAAGTCGACCTTAAGTTTGAAAATCAAATCTTACCTCGGTTGACTTTTCCATAGCTTTTCAAATCTGTCTAAAGATAAAAAATAGAGGAATCTTCATGTTAAACTTGAAACTAGAAAATTAAACCAGAAACCAACCTAAATGCTCACCACACTTTCAATAAAAAATTACGCATTAATTGATAGCCTTCAGGTTCACTTTAATAATGGCTTGACCATAATTACTGGAGAAACTGGCGCTGGTAAATCCATTCTTTTAGGAGGTTTATCTCTTATTCTTGGAAAAAGAGCCGATTTAAGCAGTGTTAAAAACGCTTCAGAAAAATGTGTTATTGAAGCCACTTTTGATATTGCCAATTATAATCTGAAATCACTATTTGTAGCAGAAGATTTGGATTATGAACCGCAAACCATTATCCGTCGGGAAATCCTTCCTTCCGGAAAATCGAGAGCGTTTGTAAATGACACACCAGTTACTTTAAGTAGTCTTCAGATACTGGGCGAGCGACTTTTGGATATCCATTCGCAACATCAAACTTTACAGTTAACCGATGATGATTTTCAGTTTCGAGTTATTGATGCCTTAGCTCAGAATAGTAATTTGCTTCAAGATTATGCATTGCAATTAGGCCAATTTAAATCTGTAAAATCAGGGCTTAAAAAACTTCAAAATCAAAAAGTTGAGGCGCTAAAAGAGTTGGATTACAATTTATTTCTACTGAAAGAATTGGAGGATGCCAAATTGGTTGACGGGGAATTGGAGACTCTCGAAGAAGAGTATGAAACCCTTAATAATATTGAAGAAATAAGTGAACGTCTTAAAGCATCCCACGAATTATTGAGCAATCAAGAGATAGGAGTGATGCCTAGTTTGACGGAAATTAAAAACCAACTTTCTAAATTGACAGATTTTTCTTCAAATTATAAATTGGTTTTTGAAAGGGTAACGAGCAGTTTAATTGAATTAGACGATGTGTTTTCTGAAATTGAGAACCTTCAAGAGTCTTTAGAAGCGGATCCTAACCGATTAAATACTGTTAATCTGAAATTACAGATCTTAAATAATCTATTACAAAAGCATACCGCATCTGATGTTGTGGAGCTGATTCAGATTAGAGAGGATCTAAGTGAAAAGGTGTCGGTTACCGAAAATTTAGACAGTGCAATCGCTCAAAAGGAATCTGAATTATCTGCTATTGAAAAAGAACTTAATACTTTTGCGTTAGA
>JBARDR010000613.1:0-4613 GCA_049795335.1 Gelidibacter sp.
AATTTTATTGGATTTGGGCATTACTGCCGAATTGATTCACCTGTCCAGCAAACAAATTATGTCTTCTGAAAGTCTGTTTTTCACGGTAGCTGAAGAAAAAATTCGAAACTTAAAAGATAGTTTGGAAGTTTTCTTGGGTGTAGAGCTCGGTAAGAACGGCACTTTATTGGCCCAAGTAACCGAAACTAAGAATATTGGATCAGTCGTAGGATTTATTTGGAATTTCTTCAGCATGGCCCTAACCACGGCTTTCTTTACGGTGCTTTGGCTGGCAGAATCCATAAACGTTCAGAAATTACTGAACGCCACCATTTTAAAACGAAAACATACCGCGGTCAAAACTTTTTTTAAAATTGAAAATGATCTGATAAAATTTATTAAGGTTCAATTTTTAGTGAGTTTAGGTACGGGTCTTTTCACGGGGTTGGCCTGAGTCTATTTTGATGGGAGCTTTCCGATTTTCTGGGGACTTTTCGTATTTTTAATCAACTTTGTGCAAATGATTGGATCGTTCATTTCAGTCATTAGTTTGTCCATTTTTGCCTTTGTGGAGTTGGATCCAACTGGCAATTTGCACTTCTTTATCCTTGCCATAACGACGGCTCAGGTTATTTTTGGTGCCATTTTGGAGCCGATTTTTATGGGAAAATCTTTTTCCATCAATATTATTACCGTCTTGGTGATGCTAATGTTTTGGGGTTTTATTTGGGGTATTTCAGGAATGATCATGTCTATTCCAATCACGGTATTCCTTAAGATTATCTTGGAACAATTCCCAAATACACGGATTATTGCCAACTTACTTTCGGGGAATGAGGTCACTGTTAAAAAATAGGACATCTAATATTTCCTTAAAGCATTTTAAAGCCGTCTGATTTTGTTTATCTTTCCATTGGTTAATATGAATCCAATGAAGCGAATTAATTCAAAAGACAGAATGCCGGTATTATTTCAATTTTATTATCTCTTTTCTAAATAAATAAATTTTGAAAAAGACATTTGCCATCCTCTTATTTCTATTCATTTCGATTAACTCTTTTGCCAGTTATATTCTAATTCCCATGGATGCAGACGGTCAAAAAAATCATTTGAAGGCGTACGGTCTAACCTATTGGACGCTTGAAAAGCAATTAAAAGTCAATTGGTTACTTAATTATAGAGGTGGTTCTTTTTTATTGCCCGATGTGCCTGAAATTCAGCGCGAATGTCAAATTAGAGGCGTTTCTTATGAAATCATTTCAGATGCAAAAACAGAAGAGATTTTAGAACTGATCGCCAGTCCGTCGCAAAACATGGAATCTATCGTTCTGGAAAAAGCACCAAAAATTGCGGTGTATTCTCCAGAGGGAAAACGTCCTTGGGATGATGCCGTGACCATGGTGCTGACTTATGCTGAAATTCCTTATCAAAGTATTTATGATGAAGAAGTGCTAAATGATGTGTTGGTACTTTATGATTGGTTGCATCTGCATCATGAAGATTTTACGGGTCAATATGGTAAGTTTTACAGAACCTACAAATCAGCAGCCTGGTATATTGAAGAAAAAAAGCAGGCTGAAGATTTGGCAGCAAAATTAGGATACGCTAAAGTATCTGAAGAAAAATTGGCCGTGGCTTTAAAAATAAGAGACTATGTGGTTGGCGGCGGATTTATGTTTGCCATGTGCAGCGCAACAGATAGTTTTGACATTGCCTTGGCAGCGGAAGGTGTTGATATTTGTGAACCTATGTTTGATGGCGATGCCAGTGATCCGAATTATCAGAGCAAAATAGACTATTCAAAAACCTTCGCATTTAAGGACTTTATTTTGGAGAGGAATCCAAATGTATATGAGTTCTCTTCTATAGATATGACTGGGAAGCGTCAAATTTCAATGATCACGGATTATTTTACATTAATGGATTTTTCCGCCAAATGGGATCCGATTCCATCCATGCTTTGCCAAAATCATACAGCTTTAGTGAAAGGGTTTATGGGACAGACGACTTCTTTTACGAGAGACGAAATCAACTCCAACGTGCTCATTATGGGAGAGAATAAAGCCAATGGCGAAGCAAAATATATCCATGGCGTTAAAGGTAAAGGCTTTTTTACCTTTTATGGTGGTCATGATCCCGAAGATTATACACATAAAGTTGGCGATCCACCAACGGAATTGGAACTACATCCAACGTCGCCCGGCTATCGTTTGATTCTGAATAATGTCTTATTTCCTGCAGCCAAAAAGAAAAAACAGAAGACTTAGTGTGAAGGAATGCTAATTTTAGCTTTCATTCTGCTTTTTTTTTGATAAAAGTTCCTTCAAACAGCAATAACTTTTTTTATCTTCCTTCATTTTCCGACGCGGTCAATGGGCCTAAAACGTAGTGCACTCCAAGTATTGTCTATGGAAATTGCCGTTACCGTTTTTATATTAAACCCTTCTCCTGTCACGCGAATGTTGTCACGGTTAATATCTGTTTTTACTTTTGATGTTCCTTTTGGATACGCAAACCACAACACACTGTCTGGCTCAATATGCTTTAGTTGTGTGTTCAAAAAGTCAAGATATTCTTTGTTATTGTTTATGAAAACCAAGGTGTTTGTACTCTTCGATTTTTGGTCAAAGGACGTTGTGTAGCCAAGTTCAACAAATTCTTTTTCAATAAGGGTTGGTGCATTCAGAATTACAGCCTGGTCTCTAAACTTTAATTTTTTGATAATATCCTGCATATTGTGTTTTGTTTCGGTTGATGTAAAAATGTCTAGGTAATGTGGATGTCTTTGCAATAAAGATATAAGCTCCGATAACTCCTGAAATTTTAGCGCCTTATAATTTTGCTGAGTGTTACCCATAATGACAGCTAACTCATTTTGGTCATGGGGTTCAACTCTTAATCTCATTCTTTTTAAGTAAATAAAAATTTTCGTTCAGAATCAGGTCCTTGCTTGTTCGAATAGTATTGCCATATTTTATTGACAGAGTTAAATAATCTGGACTCAACCTTTCATCAAAAGCCCTGAAAGCTGACGAAACAAAGGCTGTTTTATGTATTTCCATAAATTTTTTCCATTTTTATACTTGTGTCCAAATTACATCTATACCTACTTAAGATTACGTGAAAAAAAGATAATTCCTATACTTTTTATTATAATCGTACTTTTAGAAGGATGGTTTAAAGATAGCGGACATCGTCTATGTATCCGAAAGGTTTTTTTTAAGTTCACATTGTTCCTGATAATGGTATTGAAGAATCCCATTATTGTTTAAATTTAAATCAAAATAGAAATTATGTCTACAAAAGAAACCATACTAAGTAAAATTCAAATTCTTATTTCCAAAAATTTTAAAACTACTGAAGAAGCTTTTGCATTTTTTGACAAGGATAATGATGGCAAACTAACCAAGAAAGAGATTTCTGAGTTGTTGAAACGAACGGAAATTAGTGGATTGATTAGATGAAATCAAGAAATAACTAAAAACATATAGGTAATGCTATTTTATATAAAGCAGTTTTTTAGATTATTTTTTTATTCGATTTTATTCTGGTCATTTGCATTTTGTTTCTTTATTCTTATCAGATACTTAGGAAGAGAGCAGGAACAGGTGAATACGACAGGGTCCAGTCACATACTACCAGTTTCTGAATATCTTTTGTTCGGAGTGCTTTTGGGAGTTATGGTGGCGGTAGTTTATACGATCGTTGAATATGTTTTTGATAGGTTTTTGTTTAAATCCTTAAATCTGGGACTTATTCTGTTGACAAAATCTGTAATTTATTTAGTGTTTTTAATCTTTTCCTTGAGCATTATCGCTTCTTTGGCTGAAGATTACCTGCATATTGATTTTCCTAATCAACGTGGGTGGTGGATTTCCAATAAGATTTTTTGGATGGTAACCGCCTATTTTACGATTTGCTCCCTGTTATTTTCATTTATCAGATTGGCAAATAACAAATTCGGGAAAGGAGTCATCTTTAAAATGTTGATCGGACGTTATAAGAATCCGCGTGAAGTCGATAAAATTTTTATGTTTCTGGATCTAAAATCATCCACAACGCATGCAGAACAGTTAGGACATTTAAAATATAGTGAGCTCATTCAAGACTGTTTCTTTTATCTCAATAAGATTATTAATAAGTACGATGCTGAAATATATCAATATGTAGGCGATGAAGCCGTAATAAGTTGGAGCCCTAAACGAGGCGTCCGGCACTTAAATTGTATCAATTTGTTTTTTGATTTTGAACGGAAATTGAAGCGGCACTCCAAGTACTATCAAAAGAAGTATGGTGTCCAACCCGAATTTAAGGCGGGTTTACATTGTGGTAAAATCGTTATTTCTGAAGTGGGCACCGTAAAAAAGGAATTGGCCTATCACGGCGATGTGATCAATTCCACCTCCCGCATCCAAGAAAAATGTAACGAGTATAATGAATCCTTGCTCATCTCCGACGATTTATTGCAGCAACTTCATTTGACCTTCAATTACGAAGCTATCTCTTTGGGCGAGGAATTATTGGAAGGCAAAACAGAAGAGCTCAAGATTTTCGCCATTCATAAAAGATAAATTGTTCGTGGCATTTGTCAAGTCAGATGATATGCATTTATAGATATTGTAATATAACAACAC
>JBARDR010000614.1:0-4423 GCA_049795335.1 Gelidibacter sp.
AGATACTATGTCTGATGAAAAACATCCAATTGTTTTAGAATCTATGGATTTCCCAGACCCAGTTATTGGTATTGCTGTGGAGCCAAAAACTAAAGCGGATGTTGATAAAATGGGGATGGCTTTGTCAAAATTGGCAGAAGAGGATCCAACCTTTACAGTGAGAACTGATGAGGCTTCAGGACAGACTATTATTTCAGGAATGGGTGAGCTTCACTTGGATATCATTGTAGACCGTATGCGTCGTGAGTTTAAAGTTGAAGTAAATCAAGGTGCGCCACAAGTGGAGTACAAAGAAGCAATTACTAAAGCAGCACAACATAGAGAAGTTTACAAGAAACAATCTGGTGGACGTGGAAAATTTGCCGATATCCAATTTACGTTGGAACCAGCAGATGAAGGCAAAACAGGTTTAGAGTTTATTTCTGCAATTAAAGGTGGTAACGTTCCTAAAGAATTTATCCCTTCCATTGAAAAAGGATTTAAACAAGCTATGGTCAATGGACCTTTAGCAGGCTACGAAGTTGACGCGATGAAGGTAACATTGACAGACGGTTCTTACCATGATGTCGATTCTGATCAACTTTCATTTGAATTGGCAGCTAAAATCGGATTTAGAAATGCTGCAAAAGCTGCGAAAGCGGTTATCATGGAGCCTATCATGAAGATTGAAGTGATCACTCCAGAAGAAAATATGGGTGATATTGTTGGTGACCTTAACCGTCGTAGAGGACAGATGAGTGATATGGGTGACAGAGCTGGAGCAAAAACTGTTAAAGCAACTGTACCATTATCAGAAATGTTTGGATATGTTACAACATTAAGAACATTGTCATCAGGTCGTGCAACATCAACTATGGAATTTTCACATTATGCTGAAACTCCTTCTAACATATCTGAAGAAGTGATTAAAGCAGCTAAAGGCATCGAAGCTTAAACTTTAAGAAAATGAGTCAAAAAATTAGAATCAAACTAAAATCTTACGATCACAGTCTAGTAGACAAATCTGCTGACAAGATTGTAAAAACAGTAAAAAGCACTGGAGCTGTAGTAACTGGACCAATTCCATTACCAACACATAAGAAAATTTTTACTGTATTACGTTCTCCACACGTTAACAAGAAAGCTAGAGAGCAATTCCAATTAAGTTCTTACAAAAGACTTTTGGATATCTATAGCTCGTCATCAAAAACAATTGATGCTTTGATGAAATTGGAGTTACCAAGTGGTGTAGAAGTAGAGATTAAAGTATAGTTATAGACACGGTGCATTGCATCGTTACAAATTCCTTGAGCCAATCAAGGTCACTGCGCTTGTCGAAGTGAACATGTCCTAAGCTGCGAGCGAGGGAAAAACGGTAAAAAATACATTCAGGGCTGAAGTATTTTCGGCCCTGAATATTTTTAAATACGTAGGGACAAGTCGCGACTTGTCCATTTAAACAAAAAAGCAAGGACAAATCGCGAGTTGTCCATAACATAACAAATAATTATTATGTCTGGGTTAATTGGAAAGAAAATCGGTATGACCAGCATCTTTGACGAAAATGGAAAAAACATTCCATGTACAGTAATCGAAGTTGGACCAAATATCGTTACCCAAGTCAGAACCGAAGAGGTTGACGGGTATAGTGCTCTTCAACTTGGTTTCGATGACAAGACAGAGAAAAGTTCCACCAAAGCTGAAGCAGGTCATGCTAAAAAAGCTGGTACTTCTGTTAAAAGAAAAGTCGTCGAGTTCCAAGGATTTGAAGAAGGTTACAAATTAGGTGATGCCATCACTGTTGATCATTTCATCGAAGGTGAATATGTGGACATTACAGGTACATCAAAAGGAAAAGGTTTCCAAGGGGTTGTAAAACGTCATGGATTCGCTGGTTCAGAAAGAACACACGGTCAACAAAGTATGTTGAGATCCCCGGGTTCTGTTGGAGCAGCTTCTTATCCTGGTAGAATATTCAAAGGTATCAAGATGGGAGGTCGTATGGGCGGCGAAAGAGTGAATGTTGAAAATTTAAGAGTTTACAAAGTAGTTCCTGAAAAGAACTTGTTGGTGGTTAAAGGATGTGTTCCTGGTCATAATAACTCTTATGTAATTATTCAGAAATAATGAAAGTAGCAGTTGTAGATATTAACGGAAAAAGCACAGGTAGAGAGGTTGAACTTTCTGCAGAGGTGTTTGCTATAGAGCCTAATAACCATGCAGTTTACTTAGATGTTAAGCAATATCTTGCTAACCAACGTCAAGGAACGCATAAGGCAAAAGAAAGAGCTGAAATCTCTGGAAGTACACGTAAGATAAAGAAACAAAAAGGTACTGGTACTGCACGTGCAGGATCTATCAAGTCTGGTGTATTTAGAGGAGGTGGACGTATGTTTGGTCCAAGACCAAGAAACTATAGCTTCAAATTGAACAAAGGTCTGAAGCGTCTTGCACGTCGATCAGCCTTATCAATGAAAGCTAATGATGGTTCAATCGTAGTATTGGAAGATTTTAATTTTGATGTTCCAAACACGAAAAACTTCACTAACGTATTGAAAGCGTTGGGTGTTGAGAATAAAAAATCCTTGTTTGTGTTGGGTGCTTCAAATAATAATGTATATTTGTCCTCACGTAATTTAAAGGGCTCTGACGTTATAATGAACTCAGAATTAAGCACTTACAAGATTTTAAATGCAAACAAATTAGTCCTTTTAGAAAGTGCTTTAGAAGGAATTGAATCGAATTTAAGTAAATAAGGAAACATGAGCATCTTAATTAAACCTATTATTACTGAAAAAGCAACTATGAATAGTGAGTTAAACAACTGCTATAGCTTCCAAGTAAATACGAAGGCGAACAAGGTTGAAATAAAAAAAGCGGTGGAAGCTGCTTATGGCGTTTCCGTTGAAAAAGTTCGTACTATTAATGTCCGTCCAGATAGAAGAACCCGTCACACAAAGACAGGTATTCAACATGGTAAAACAAATGCTGTTAAGAAGGCACTTGTACAACTGGCGGAAGGTGAATCGATTGATTTATACACTAACATGTAATTAGACAATAATGTCAGTAAGAAAATTAAAACCAGTCACATCAGCGCAGCGATTTAGAGTAGTTAATGGATTTGACGCCATTACTACTGATAAGCCGGAAAAGAGTTTACTCGCTCCGAACACGCGATCTGGTGGTAGAAACAACAGAGGAAAGATGACCATGCGCCAAATTGGTGGAGGTCATAAAAGAAGATATCGTATTATCGATTTCAAACGTAACAAGACTGGAGTTCCAGCAGAAGTAGCGTCTATCGAGTACGATCCAAATAGAACCGCATTTATTGCTCTTTTGAATTATCAAGATGGTGAAAAGCGTTATATCATTGCTCAAGCAGGATTACAAGTTGGACAGAATGTAGTTTCTGGTTCGGAAGGTATTGCTCCAGAAATCGGGAATGCAATGCTCTTAAAACATGTTCCGCTTGGTACTATTATTTCTTGTATCGAATTGCGTCCTGGTCAAGGAGCAATCATGGCAAGAAGTGCTGGTGCTTTTGCTCAATTAATGGCGAGAGATGGAAAATTTGCTTCGGTAAAATTACCTTCAGGAGAAACACGTTTGATCCTTGTGGAATGTATGGCAACTATTGGTGCTGTGTCTAACCATGATCATCAATTGATCGTATCTGGTAAAGCCGGTAGAACACGATGGTTAGGAAGACGTCCAAGAGTAAGACCGGTGGTTATGAACCCTGTCGATCACCCAATGGGTGGTGGTGAAGGTAAAGCTTCAGGTGGTCATCCAAGGTCAAGAAACGGTATTCCAGCTAAAGGGTTTAGAACACGTAGCAAAACCAAAGCGAGCAACAAGTATATTGTAGAACGTAGAAAGAAATAACTGAGATAATATGGCACGTTCATTAAAAAAAGGACCTTACATCCATTATAAATTGAGTAAGAAAGTTGAAGAGAATGTTACTTCAAACAAAAAAACGGTAATCAAAACGTGGTCTAGAGCCTCTATGATTTCTCCGGATTTTGTTGGACAAACAATCGCTGTTCACAATGGTCGTCAATTTGTACCAGTTTATGTAACTGAGAACATGGTAGGTCACAAATTAGGAGAGTTTTCACCAACACGATCTTTTAGAGGTCACGCAGGTGCTAAAAATAAAGGTAAAAAATAAGTAGAGCTATGGGAAGTCGTAAAAAACAAATGGCAGACGCTATTAAGGAAGAAAGAAAGCACATCGCTTTTGCAAAGCTTAATAACTGTCCTACCTCACCAAGAAAGATGCGCTTAGTTGCGGATTTGGTTAGAGGACAAAAAGCTGAAATGGCTCTTAATATCTTAAGATTTAGTCCTAAAGAAGCATCTCGTCGTTTAGAGAAGTTGGTGCTTTCAGCAATTGCCAACTGGCAAGCAAAAAACGAAGATGCAAGCATTGAAG
>JBARDR010000615.1:0-2572 GCA_049795335.1 Gelidibacter sp.
GGATAGAACAACGCTTGAACTTTCGTAAGGTCAATATTTTTTTGCCGACTTTCCTCAGAAAGCGCATCAAAGTCGGCATTGGTAACCTCTTCAATGCCATAAGATTTGATGACGCTAATGCCGCTAAAAGTTTCTTGGGTGAACGAAGAAAGTTTTGCGAGCCATTGCTGTACAATGGTGCTGCGTTTATGGATGGATTTACTTAAAATATAGATAAAGTAAGAAAGGATCGGTAAAGGGATAACCGTGTATAAAGTCAATGTTGGTGCCGAGCGGAACATTAAAAATAGCGCGATTATAAATAAGGTAATCGTATTAATACTATACATAATCGCAGGTCCAGCATATTCCCTGACTTTTCCAACGTCTTCACTAATACGGCTCATCAAGTCGCCTGTCCGGTTGGATTTATAGAAGTCTAGAGATAAGCGTTGGTATTGCTGATAGACTTCGTTTTTTAAATCATATTCTATTTGTCGTGAGACATAAATGATCGTCTGCCGCATCAAAAAAGTGAAAATTCCACCCAAAATAGCAGCGCCAATGATGTAAAGGATATTGATGACCAATTCAGTTTTGACCTCGCCAAGGTCGGTCGTGAGCCCTTTTCTGTAATTGTCGATGACATCAACGGAATTACCAACGAGTTCTGGAGTGAAAAGAAGGAATATCCTTGCAACAATAGTAATTAAAATTCCAGCTAATAATTTATACCTGTACTTATAAAAATATTTATTGACGTGTTGTAACTCTTTCATTGATTATTGTTGGCCGCTAATGTTTTAACCTTGAAAAATCTGGCGATTATATTTGTGCAAAAACTCTAAATAGCGATTTATTTTGGATTCGATTTTCTAGATAAATCCAAAAAAGATGACCACTAATTTCAATCCGATAGTTTCGAAAGTCATAAGTTCAAAAGAGCTTTAATTACAGATCCCGATTTGGATAAGCGTCTTTCGATGATTAAGAACACTATGTTTTTTGCATCCACAAAGATACTCGTTTAAAAGTAATTATTGGTGTTCCTAATATGGTTTTAGGAGTAGTGCTTGGAGGAATGCGATGTGAATTAATTCCTAGGATCAGCACGTTTGAGAAGAAGTTAATGCATCTTTCGCGGCCTTTTTTATGCTTCAGATTACCAAGCCGTGTATTGATTTATATGCTGAACTTGCGGAATAGCATAAGTAAGAAACCATCCATAAAACAGAAAATACTAGCCCTATTTCTTTAGCAAATGAGGTAACTCCAAACAGGGTTACCTTAACCATTGCAAAAGAACCTATTGAAAAATGAAATATGGATATTAAAAATAAAATTGAGATATCCGCGGCATTTAATTTATCAAGTTATAAATTAATACTATTTTTGCAGGCGAAAAGATACTAAGCTTTTTGCCTTTTAATTTAATAAGTTCTTATAAATGCTAAACAGAAGACATATTCGTATAAAAGTAATGCAAACCCTTTATGCGTTTGACGGTGGGGAAAGTGATGATTTCATAAAAGATCAGAAATTCTTGCTTCAAAGTCTTGAAAACATGTATGATTTACATCTCTTGATGTTATCACTTTTAATTGAAGTTCAAAAGCGTGCTGAAGATTATCAAGAACGATCACAGCGAAAAATTTTAGCAACACAAGAAGAAAAAAATCCGAATAAAAAATTTATCAATAATCAGGTGCTGCAAATCTTGCAAGAAGATAGAGCGCTTCAAATTGATATCGAAAACCGTAAAATCGATCATTGGTATCTTGATTTTGAATATGTTGATATCATATTCAAAAACATTTTAGAAAGTGAACTGTATAAGAAATACATGGCCACTGATGTTTCTAGCTTTAAGGAAGACCAAGATTTCATTATTGATGTCTTTACTGAAATCATTGCTCCAAATGAAAAACTATACGACTATATTGAGGATAAGAAATTGACTTGGTTGGATGATTTGCCAGTAGTTAATACAGGCATCCTTAAGTTGCTTCGCAAGTTGAAAAAGGAAAATAAATCCGCCTACTTTACACCTAAACTTTTTAAAGACACAGAAGATAAGGAATTTGCAACAGCATTGTTTCAGAAAACCTTGTTGAATAAATCAAAATTCAATCAGGAAATTGCGGCAAAAACACAAAATTGGGATGCTGAACGTATTGCTAATTTAGATGGTATTTTACTTCAAATGGCCATTTGTGAATTTCAGAAATTCCCGTCAATTCCTGTAAAAGTAACCATTAACGAGTATATCGATATCGCCAAGGAATACTCCACGCCAAAGAGCAGTTTCTTTATTAATGGTATTTTGGATAAAATCGTTAAAGAATATACGGAGAACGGCGAGTTAAATAAAATAGGGCGGGGGTTGATGTAATGGTAAATTATTGCTATTTTTACATCCTCAAATTTATTTTAAGAAAACATTTTAATCAAAAAATAATACGATGAAAAAAATAATATTAGGTGTTTGTGCATTTTCTTTGGTTGCGTTCATGTCTTGTAAAGAAGATGCTACCGCAAAAATCAAATCAGAAAATGTTGTGGATGCGGCAGAAAGAGATGCCAACTCCGGAAG
>JBARDR010000616.1:0-9651 GCA_049795335.1 Gelidibacter sp.
GAGCAATTTGCTGACATTAAAATTCTGCGTTACCAAATTCCAGGTTGGGAAAATCTAACCTTAAAAGAACAAAAACTAGTGTACTACCTAACTCAAGCTGGGTTAGCTGGTCGTGATATTATGTGGGATCAAAATTACCGTCATAATCTCGAGATCAGAAAAGCATTAGAAACCGTCTATACCAATTATGCGGGTGATAAATCTTCCGAAGATTGGAAAGCGTTTGAAAACTATTTAAAACGTGTTTGGTTTAGCAGTGGAATCCATCATCACTATTCTAACGATAAATTAAAGGCGGATTTTTCACAGGAATATTTAAAATTACTCTTAGCTGAAACAAATGCGAAGTTGGAAGGAGAAGCTTTTGAGGTGATTTTTAATGATAAGGATATGAGGAAAGTTGATCAGTCCAAAGGCGTCGATAATGTGGCCGTGTCTGCCGTGAATTTTTACGGACCAAATGTAACAACTGCCGATGTGGAGCAATTCTACAAAAACAAAAAATCCCCAAATCCTAATAAACCTCTGTCTTTTGGATTGAACTCTAAATTGGTAAAGGAAAATGGAGTTTTAAAAGAATTGGTTTACAAATCTGGTGGATTATATGGCGCCGCCATTGATGAAATTACAAAATGGTTGGAGTTGGCTCAAGGTGTTGCTGAAAACAAAGCGCAAGGTGAGGCATTAGGCTTATTGATTCAGTATTATATAACCGGCGATTTACAAACCTGGGATGATTATAACGTAGCGTGGACTGCTGCTACCGATGGAAATGTGGATTACATCAATGGTTTTATTGAAGTGTATAATGATCCTGTAGGTTATAGAGGATCTTATGAAAGCATTGTTCAAATCAATGATTTTGACATGTCGCAAAAAATGAAAGTTTTGTCAGATAACGCACAATGGTTTGAGGATAATTCGCCATTAATGGACGAACACAAAAAGAAAAATGTGGTTGGGGTCACTTATAAGGTGGTCAATGTTGCCGGTGAAGCAGGTGATGCCTCTCCAAGCACACCGATTGGAGTGAATTTACCAAATGCCAACTGGATTCGTGCTGAGGTCGGAAGTAAATCCGTTTCTCTAGGAAATATTATTGAAGCCTATAATAATGCTGGAAGCACTGGCAGAGTACAGGAATTTGTTAATGATCAAGAAGAATTGGAACTTGAGATTAACTATGGTCAACAGGCCGATAAGTTGCATACAGCTTTGCATGAAGTCATCGGCCATGCGTCAGGACAGTTGAATCCTGGGGTTGGAGAAACTAAAGAAACGCTTAAAAACTACGCCTCAACCTTAGAAGAAGGACGTGCTGATTTGGTTGGACTTTATTATTTATACAATCCAAAACTACAGGAACTTGGGTTGGTAGAGGATTGGAAAAAAACTGGTATGGCCGCTTATGATCGCTATATCCGCAACGGATTAATGACGCAATTAATTCGATTGAATTTAGGCGATGATGTTGTACAGGCGCATATGAGAAATATAATGTGGGTCAGTGCTTGGGTTTTCGAAAAACGAAAGAAACACAATGTCATTGAAAAAATTACGCGCGATGGAAAGATCTATTACAACATCAACGATTACGAAAAGCTACATGATCTTTTTGGTCAATTGTTACGTGAAACTCAACGTATCAAATCAGAAGGCGATTATAAAGCGGTGGAAAAGTTAGTGGAAACTTATGGTGTTAAAGTAGATCAAGATTTACATAAAGATATCTTGAAAAGAAATGAACAGTTTCCAGACGCCCCTTACAGCGGATTTGTAAATCCTGTTTTAGTGCCAGAAATGGATGATAAAGGTGAGATTACGGCTATAAAAGTAACCCAGCCAGAAACCTATAAAGGACAGATGTTAGATTATGGTAAGTCGTATAGCTTTTTGAAAACAGAAAACTAAACGTTCTACAATCTCCATTGAAGCAAAAAGCAGGATATTTTATAGATCCTGCCTTTTGTTTTTATGGATACTAAAGATGAGTAGTAGAAAATTAATAATATGCAGTACAATAAGCACGATGAGAACAATCATGATCTTATTTTGAAGACATCCTGATGGTTTTAAAATGTCATCTATAAAAGATAAAAAATCAGGAAAGAAATGACTTCGCTGTCGTAATCATTAAAATAAAAGCGATAAATGCAACGAGAATCCAGATGCTTCCTTTGTAGTATTTTCTGTGAAGTTTTAAGTCTTTCCGATAGGCATAAATCATGACTCCGATGAACACGATTGCAAACGAAATCCCGAAAATCAATTGACCATTTGATAACATATAACTATTTTTATGCGAAATTAATGAAACCTTTTAGAATCTGAACGCCCTTATTGTAAAAATGTACCTTAGTCATGGACGTGATGCTCGATTTGCGAATTTTAGGTGGCCACAGTTCTTTCAACTTTTAAAATAAACAACACTATAGAAACTTGTCATTATGAAGAAAAAAATTGATGCCGTTAAAGCCTTTCATGAAGCGTTTAAAATCGGTTACAGGGAAACGCCAAAAGCCGATTTGGGAACGGATAAAAATATGCTCCGCTATAAATTAATGAGAGAGGAAAATGAGGAGTATTTGGAGGCAGCCAATGCCAATGACTTAGTTGAGGTGGCTGATGCTTTAGGAGATATGCTCTATATTTTATGTGGTACCATCATTGAACACGGCATGCAACATAAAATTGAAGAGGTTTTTGACGAAATCCAAAAGAGCAATATGAGTAAATTGGGCGAGAATGGCGAACCGATTTATCGTGAAGACGGAAAAGTACTTAAAGGTCCGAATTATTTCATGCCAGATATTTCGAAAATACTGAATTCTTAAGATAGAAGTACCAAATAAAAAATTCCAAATCCCGCACTGTAATCGCTTGGAATTTGGAATTTTAAAAATTATTTTTTCAGTGTCTTACGCCTTGTATCTCCAGCCGTGTTTATCCTCAGCTAAATTGTGTTGAATGTTAAGCATCTTATCTTTTAAAGTTTCTGCATATGAATTTTCGATATTTGGCAATTTGAATAATTCTTCTCTATGTTCAAATGCTGAAATAGGACTAATTACAGCAGCAGTTCCTGCTCCAAAAATCTCTTTTAAAGTACCGTTTTTTGATGCTTCCTTAATTTCGCTAACCGTAATTGGTCTGACGTCCACTTTAATGTTGTTGTCTTCCGCTAATTGAATAAGGCTTCTTCTCGTCACGCCATCCAAAATGCGATCACTAATAGGAGCGGTAATTAACGTATCATTAATTCTAAAGAAAACGTTCATTGTACCTGCTTCTTCCAGTTTTTCGTGCGTGTCTGCATCCGTCCAGATGACTTGTTGAAAGCCCCTTTTTTGTGCCAAACTCGTAGGGTAAAACTGAGCGGCATAGTTACCTGCGGCTTTTGCAAAACCGACACCACCATTGGCAGATCTACTGAATTGTTCAGCAACTAAAACTTGAATTTTATCAGTATAGTAAGCTCGTGCTGGTGAGCAAATGATCATAAATCGGTAATTGTTAGAAGGAGATGCTGATATTGCAGAATCGGTAGCGATTATAAAAGGTCTGATATAAAGCGAGTTGCCTTTTCCTGGTTTAATCCACGCATTGTCCAATTCTAATAATTTGGTCAACCCTTCAAAGAAGTAGTCCTTAGGGAATGCTGGCATTGCCAAGCGTTCTGCCGACTTATTAATACGGTTAAAGTTGTCTTCGGGTCTAAAAAGCCAGACTTTTCCGTTATCATCTTTGTAGGCTTTCATGCCTTCAAAAACAGCTTGTCCATAATGAAATACCCGTGCAGACGGATCCATGGTCATAGCTTGGTAAGGCGTGATTTTTGGCGTTTGCCATTCGTTATTTTCAAAATCACATATAAACATATGGTCCGTGAAAATTCTGCCAAATATCAGATTGTCAAAATCAACGGCGTTAATTTTAGTAGTATCTGATTTTACGATATCGATTTCGTGTGAAGTCTGTTCTGTCATCTTAAATTTGTTTGATGGTGCAAATTTAGTTATTTCTTGCAGTATAAAAAATCTAAACTTTGTTTTAAATAAAAGTTATATTTGCTTCACTAAAATATAAAAACCAATCTATTATGAAGAAAACCCTTGTGATTTTTGGAATTATGTTGTCTGTTATGGCTTGCAAAACTGAAAATAAAGAAGCAGAAGATCAAGTTATAGAAAAGGAAGTTGTCAATTACACTTCTATAGGTGATGTAATTACTGCTGATGCCGCAAAATCAACAACAGATATGTCTGAAGCTTATAAAGCAATGCGGCTTGGAGATACAATAAATGCTAAAATGATTGGTAAAGTAGATGAGGTCTGTCAGAATAAGGGTTGCTGGATGAAAATCAATCTTGAGGATGGTGAGCAAGTGATGGTTAAATTTAAAGATTACGGTTTTTTCATGCCTAAAGATATTGCCGGAAAGGAAATTGTCCTTAACGGATTGGCCTTTGTGAATGAAGTTCCGGTTGATGAATTACGCCATTATGCAGAAGATGCTGGTAAGTCGGCCGATGAAATTGCAGCCATCACTAAGCCAAAAAGAACTTTTTCTTTTGAGGCAAACGGTGTATTATTGAAAGACGAATAATTCTTTGCAACGCAAAATAATTACCACCGCCGATGGTTCTAAAACCATCCAGATTGAAGAATGGAGTGAACAGTATCATTCGGTTCATGGTGCTATACAGGAAGCAAACCATGTGTATATTAAACAGGGTTTGCTTTTTTGTTTTGACAAACGAAAACCTTCAGAAGAAAGTATTGATACGGTTGAAACTACCGCTAATTCATCTCGAAAACTTTCAATCTTAGAAATTGGCTTTGGTACCGGACTGAATGCTTTTTTGACTTTATTGCAGGCAGATGAGCATCACATAGATGTTCGTTACACTGGTGTAGAAGCATTCCCGATTTCGACACATGAAATGGCGGCATTAAATTATACGGAACAGCTTGAAGTGTCAAAAAAAAATGCACTTTTTAAGGAAATGCACACCATTGCTTGGGAGAATGACACGCGCCTGACCCCTTATTTTAGTCTTCAGAAACAACAGAAGTTATTTAATGATATCACGGATACAAATCAATTTGATTTGATTTATTTCGATGCTTTTGGTGCGCGCGTACAACCAGAACTTTGGACGGAAGCTATTTTTCAGATTATGTTTGACGCCCTAAAGGAGAATGGAGTTTTGGTCACTTATGCAGCAAAAGGAAGCGTGCGTCGCGCGATGCAAGCTGTTGGTTTCACTATCGAAAAACTTGCCGGCCCACCCGGTAAACGTGAAATGCTAAGAGCCAGAAAGGACTAGCATTGAGTGAGTTTTGAGTAAATATGCACAGTGTGTTTTGATTTTTCGATTTATTTTTCTCGTGTAACAGAGTGCTCATAGAGCAAGTCATTCATGTACCTTCCTTTATAATGTTATATTCTTTCTGAAACTTTTTGAAGATTCTAATTATTTGTTAATTCTGTTAAACCTTAATTAAAGTGGTCAGCATTCAAGAGTTCATTCGTTAACTTTATAAAAAGCAAAGAAATAGATGAAAATATTAATTACCGGAGCAACAGGTTTAATAGGAAAGGAGATTGTGAAAAGATGTCATGAAGAGGATATTTCAGTTCATTATTTGACGACTTCCAAAGAGAAGATTAAATCTGAGCCAAATTATAAAGGTTTTTATTGGGATCCTAACCAGGATATTATAGATGACAAGTGTTTTGAGGACGTTGATGCCATTATTAACTTAGCTGGTGCAACCATCGCCAAACGGTGGAGCAAGAGTTATAAAAAAGTTATTTTGGAAAGCCGGATTCAATCGCTTAGTTGCTTGAAAAAAGGCTTGTCACGTGTGAAAAACCATCATGTCAAACATATTCTTTCCGCCAGTGCTATTGGTATTTACCCAGATTCTTTTACTAATTATTACGACGAATCCTTCTCCATTATATCTCCAACTTTTTTGGGCGAAGTGTCTGCAGCCTGGGAAAGTGCAGTAGATGAGTTTTCAGAGTTAGGCCTTTTTGTTTCAAAAGTGAGAATAGGCTTGGTGTTAGATGCGCATGAAGGTGCTTTGCCTCAAATGGTAAAGCCTACAAAATTAGGGCTAGGAGCCCCTTTTGGTTCTGGAGAGCAATGGCAATCGTGGATTCATGTTTACGATCTGTCTAAAATTTTTGTTCATATTATTCAGAATGAATTGGACGGCATTTATAATGGCGTGGCACCAAATCCTGTCAGCAATGCGGAACTTACAAAAGTTATCGCAAAAACAATGCACAAACCTTTGGTCTTACCCAATATTCCTGAGGTTGTTATGAAGCTTGTTTTGGGTGACATGCACATTCTGTTATATGAAAGTCAACGCGTATGCTCAAAGAAAATCGAAGCTTCGGGTTTTGACTTTGCCTACTCCAATGTGCAACCTGCGTTAGAAGCCATTCTCAAATAAAGGCATCTGAAATAATGATTTTTATCCGTTTTTCTAGAATAATTTAACGGATCAATTCTTAAGAACTCTTTTTCATAAACATTTGATGAGAGGGTGTAAATTTGTATCGCAACTCGTTGCTGTTGAGATGTTTTACTCAACTTTATACCTCATATTTAAAGAGGTTTATAATTTCTTACACATCGAATATTTAAAGGTTGTTCTGGAATTTGCCAAACCCCCTTAAATATGCTGATTTCAGATGCTTCATGGACCCTATTGTAGCAGTTATAGGTTTTTAAATAGTCATCCATTTAATGCAATAAAAAAACGCTTGCAATACCAGGGAAAAATATCTTGTGACATTTTGACATTTTTTCAATAATGGCAGTACTTTTGCAAATTCAAAAATGAAGATAAAAATGAAGTTCAATATTATGGGCAAAAAAGATAAAATTGAAGACGTTGAAATAAACGTTGAAGAGACTATAAATGAGACTCCTCAAACTGAAGAGTTGAGCGTTGAAGAACAGTTGAAAGAGGAATTGGCAAAAGAAAAAGATAAGTTTTTGAGACTGTTTGCAGAATTTGAAAATTATAAAAAGCGCACTACAAAAGAACGTATAGAGATGTTCAAAACTGCAGGTCAAGAGGTAATTCTGTCACTTTTACCAGTGTTAGATGATTTTGACAGAGCTATTGCTGAGATTTCAAAAACTCAAGATAACGAACTTTTAACAGGTGTTGAGCTTATTCGCAATAAGTTCAAGAGCACGCTTAATAATAAGGGGCTTGAAGAAGTTGCTGTTGAAATAGGTGATGTTTTCAGTGCAGATGAGCATGAAGCCATTACCCAAATTGCTGCAGCGTCTGATGATTTGAAAGGTAAGATCGTTGATGTCATTGAAAAAGGATACAAATTGGGCGATAAAGTGATTCGTTACCCTAAAGTAATTACAGGAAGTTAAACAAACGAGTGATTATTTAGGAATTGATTAGAAATACCATACAATGAAGGAAGATTATTACGACATATTAAAAGTCGACAAAAGTGCTTCGGTTACTGAAATCAAAAAAGCATATCGAAAAAAAGCCATAAAGTACCATCCTGATAAAAATCCTGATAATAAGGAAGCTGAAGAAAAGTTCAAGAAAGCAGCTGAGGCTTATGAGGTATTGAGTGATGCCGATAAGAGGGCGCGTTATGACCAGTTTGGTCATCAGGCATTCCAAGGCGGTGGCGGTGGTGGCTTCAACGGCGGCGGCATGAATATGGATGACATTTTCAGTCAGTTTGGCGATATTTTTGGTGGCGGCGGATTTTCTGGTTTTGGTGGTGGATTTGGCGGTCAGCAACGACGCGCCAAAGGCAGTAATTTAAGAATCAGAATTACTTTAACCTTAGAGGAAATAGCCAATGGCGTTGAGAAAAAACTAAAAGTTAAACGTAAAGTTCAGGCTTCAGGTACCACTTATAAAACCTGTTCAGGTTGTAATGGCTCGGGTCAAGTGACTCGAATTGCGAATACAATTTTGGGCCGTATGCAAACGTCTTCGCCTTGTCCAACTTGTGGTGGTGCAGGAGAGATGATTGACAAAAAACCTGCTGATGCTGATGCTCAAGGATTGGTTCTTCAAGAAGAAACGGTTTCTGTAAAAATTCCTCCGGGAGTGGTCGATGGCATGCAGCTAAAAGTGTCAGGAAAAGGAAATGACGCACCGGGAAATGGTATTTCAGGAGACTTATTGGTAGCCATACACGAAGAAGAACACGCTACCCTAAAACGTGAAGGCGATAATTTACATTATGATTTATATGTGAGTTTACCAGATGCTGTTTTGGGTACCAGTCAAGAAATTGATACAGTTACCGGAAAGGTGCGTATTAAGATAGAATCAGGTGTACAATCGGGTAAAATCTTACGCTTGAGGGGTAAGGGGATTCCGAGTATCAATGGTTATGGAAAAGGAGATTTGTTGGTTCATATTAATGTGTGGACGCCAAAAACCTTGAGTAAAGAGCAAAAGGATTTCTTTGAAAATAACAGGAATGACGAGCACTTTCAACCAAAACCGGAGAGTTCTGATAAGTCGTTTTTTGAGAAAGTGAAAGATATGTTTTCGTAAGAAAGACGTAAATTGATAAATTTTACTATATTTGAATATCACTAATTTATTTTAGTGATATTTTTCTTTTTCATAGCAATTTTTTCCCATCCTTGATTTATTAAGGGTGGGTTTTGTTTTTTGGAGGACTTTGTTTTTTTGAATTCTTAAAGTATTAATGATATTGAGATAAAAATAAAAGTAGATAAGTATTCCTAAGCTCGAACATTTAATATATTTACATTTCTTTAAACTGAACTAATCAAACGCTATTTTATGAACAACCTATTAGTTGCGAATTCGGTTTCCAAAAACTTTGGAGATTTTAAAGCACTAAATGAAGTCTCTATTGCAGTTCCTAAAGGAAGTATCTTCGGATTGCTGGGGCCGAATGGAGCAGGCAAAACAACCCTCATCCGTATTATAAATCAAATTACCATGCCCGATTCGGGCGAGGTACTTTTGGACGGATTACACTTAAAGCCAGAAAATGTTCGTGATATTGGTTATTTGCCAGAAGAGCGTGGACTTTATAAAAGCATGAAAGTGGGAGAGCAGGCCTTGTATTTGGCGCAGTTAAAAGGCTTGTCAAAACAAGAAGCTAAAGAGCGTCTTAAGTATTGGTTTGATAAGATGGATATTGGCGATTGGTGGAATAAAAAAATTCAAGAACTCAGTAAAGGGCAAGCCCAAAAGGTGCAATTTATCGTAACTGTACTTCATAAACCAAAATTGCTCATTTTTGATGAACCTTTTTCTGGTTTTGACCCGATCAATGCGTCACTCATTAAAGATGAAATTTTACAGTTAAGAGATGAAGGAGCGACGGTTATTTTCTCGACGCATCGTATGGAATCTGTTGAGGAATTGTGCGACCATATCGCGCTCATTCATAAATCCAATAAAATTTTGGATGGTAAATTGACCGATATCAAGCGTCAATTTAAGACGAATACTTTTGAAGTTGGATTGCAATCGGCCAATCCTGACGAGGTCACCCGAATGATTGAAGAAAAATTTGAAGTATTTCCTGCAACCTTCAGAAACTTGAATAATGATATTAAATTGAATATAAAACTACCTCAAGAAACTTCT
>JBARDR010000617.1:0-2273 GCA_049795335.1 Gelidibacter sp.
GTTTAGACATCATATTAAAAATGAAACAGCACTCGGAATGTTAGCCAAATCCTTTATGGATAAAGGTGAATTGGTTCCTGACCAGGTCACTATTGATATGTTGAATGCTGAAGTAGAGAAAAATACGGACGCCAATGGCTTTATTTTTGATGGTTTCCCAAGAACAAATGCACAGGCAAAAGCTTTAGATGAATTGATGGATAGTAAGGACTCACAAATTAATGCGATGGTTGCCCTCGAAGTTGAAGATGAAGTGCTGGTGGAGCGTTTGTTAGGTCGTGGAAAGACCAGCGGAAGACCCGATGATGCTGATGAGCAAATCATCAGAAACCGTATCAAAGAATACTACGAAAAAACAGCGATATTAAAAGACTACTATAACGCCCAAGGAAAATATTGTGGCGTTGATGGTGTTGGCAATATCTCAGATATTACAGATCGTTTAACTATGGTTATAGATAAATTATAAGATTACACAACTAAAAGCATCCATCATTTTTAGGGCGCTAATTTTTTTGTGGATTTTAGATTTTATTTTTACGTACTTAATAGACTAGATTTTAATTTATAAAAGTCCCGCGTTCGTGGGAAATGATCATGACTGAAGGAAATTTTGTTGACTATATTAGAATGAACGTTCAATCCGGAAACGGGGGTAAAGGTTCAATGCATTTGCATCGTGAAAAATATGTGGCAAAAGGCGGTCCTGACGGTGGTGATGGTGGTCGTGGTGGGCATGTAATCTTAAGGGGCAATGCCAACCAATGGACTTTATTTCATTTAAAGTTTAAAAAACATATCCGAGCAGAGCATGGTGGCCATGGAAGTGCTTCTAGAAGTACAGGTGCTGATGGTGCCGATGTTTATGTGGATGTGCCCTTAGGAACCGTGGTAAGGGATTTCGAAACCAATGAAGTTATTTTTGAAATTACAGAACATGGTGAAGAGAAAATTATTGCCGAAGGCGGTATGGGTGGTCTGGGAAACTGGCATTTTAAGACGTCAACGAACCAAACCCCTCGCTATTCGCAACCTGGTATTCCTTTGCAGGAGCGCGACATCCTTCTCGAACTTAAGCTCTTGGCAGATGTTGGTTTGGTAGGTTTTCCAAACGCTGGAAAGTCGACCTTATTATCGGTAATCACTTCAGCAAAACCAAAAATTGCCGATTATGAATTTACGACTCTAAAACCCAACTTGGGTATTGTGGAGTATCATGATTTTCAGTCTTTTGTCATGGCCGATATTCCGGGAATTATTGAAGGTGCTGCGGAAGGTAGAGGTCTTGGACATTACTTTTTAAGACATATTGAGCGTAATTCAATTCTATTATTTTTGATTCCTGCCGATGCGGAAGATATCCTTAAACAATATGAAATCTTGTTGGATGAATTGCGTCGCTACAATCCTGAAATGTTGGACAAGGATCGTTTGATAGCCATTTCAAAAAGCGATATGTTAGACGCTGAACTTGAAGCGGAACTCAAAAAGGACCTGGATAAAACCTTGCCGATTGATTATATGTTTATTTCATCCGTAGCGCAAAAAGGCATTCCTGAACTTAAGGACAAGCTTTGGAAGATGTTGCATGCTTAACTTTAAAATAAAGTAAGTTCTGTTGCTTTAGTGGTATAAAAAATAAATTTAAATTGCAACTCCTCGTTGCGAATTTTAATTCTCCTAAAAGCAACCAATGAAAGACACCATTAACGACATTATCGACTGATAATAGAGCCGGAGGTAATTTTTCTATTTTAATCCAAATTTTAATTTTGATTTCTGTCGTTACCTTTTCGATGGAAAAACGCTACCGGATCTAGTTCCAAAAACTAGAAAAGTACTGCGCTATCTCGAGATTTTTAGTGTGGTGATCTTTACGATTGAATATTTTTTAAAAATTTATGTGCCCGAACATAAAGTGAAATTTATGTTTAGCTTCTTTGGAATCATTGATTTTTTGGCAATTCTTCCTTTTTACTTGGCAATTGGCGTCGACCTGCGATCTTTAAGAGCTTTAAGATTTTTCGATTATTCCGTATTCTAAAATTGGTGAGGTATAATTAGGCTATGAATCAGTTTTCAAGAGCCATCGAAAGTGCCGAGGAGCAAATTCTTCTATTTAGCTTCATTACTTTAATTCTAATTTATTTTGGCTCCGTTGGTATTTATTATTTTGAAAATAAGGCACAATCAGAACACTTTTCATCCATTTTTGACAGTTTGGGGTGGGCAATTACCTCTTAAACCATGGTTGGTTACGACGATGTATATCC
>JBARDR010000618.1:0-1989 GCA_049795335.1 Gelidibacter sp.
TCGCACCAAACCTTTAAAATTCCGCCGTCAGATTTTGGAGAATTTATTGGCTTCTGAATGGTTACCGAATGACATTGTTATTTCTGAAATAATTCCTTTTGAAAATTGGAGTGAATTAGAAGGAATTAGAGCTCAAGCCAGGGACTTCAACAGTGAAGGTTTAATGCTCAAACAGAAGGACTCGCCATACCATACCGGACGAAAAAAGGGCGATTGGTGGAAATGGAAAGTGGATCCGCTGACCATTGATGCCGTCATGATATACGCGCAAAAGGGGAGTGGCCGTCGCAGTTCAAAATACACCGATTATACCTTTGCGGTTAAAAAGGACGATGGCTTGGTTACCGTCGCGAAAGCGTATTCTGGCCTGACCGATTTAGAAATCACTGAAATTTCGAAGTTCGTCAATAAAAACGCCATTGAAAAATTTGGCCCCGTGCGGACGGTCAAACCGGAATTGGTTTTTGAGATTGCTTTTGAAGGTATTGCATTTAGCAACCGTCATAAATCGGGTGTGGCTTTGCGGTTTCCTCGTATTTTAAGATGGCGACGCGATAAAACCGTGGATGAGATTGATACCATTGAACAAGTGAAACTTTTAATCACGAACCCCAATTGAAAAACGTTCAGGATACCCCAGGCTATAAAATTGTTGTCAATTGGATGGCGGAAATAGGGCAGAGGCCTTTCGATTTTCAAGTGCAAACATGGAACGCTTATCATAATGGCTATAGCGGGATGGTGGTCGCACCCACAGGATTTGGAAAGACATTTTCCGTGTTTTTAGCGGTGGTCATTGATTATTTGAATCAGCCGGAAGTCTATAAAAAAGGCATGAAATTGCTTTGGATAAGTCCGCTGCGATCCTTAGCCAAAGATTTGGCCAAAGCTATGACCATTGCGGTGGAAGAAATTGGTCTGGATTGGGAAGTAGAAGTCCGAAATGGCGATACCCCTCAAAAAGACCGCCGCCGACAGGAACGTTTGATGCCCGATGTATTATTGACCACGCCAGAAACACTTCATATTCTGTTTTCACAGAAGAACAACTCACGTTTTTTCAAGGATTTGCATGGTGTGGCCGTGGACGAATGGCACGAATTGTTAGGCTCGAAACGCGGCGTATTGACCGAATTGGCACTCTCGAGAATATTATCACTTTCAAAAAATGTTCAGATTTTTGGAATTACGGCCACCATCGGGAATTTGGATGAAGCCCAAAACGTATTGATTCCGTATAAAAATATCAAGACCAAAAGGATTGTCGCCAAGGAAAAAAAGAACATCGAAATTATAACCGTTCTGCCCGACGAAATTGAAGTATTGCCCTGGGCAGGGCATATGGGCGTCAAGATGGTTTCTAAAATCATTCCGATAATCTACGATAATAACACCACGCTCATTTTTACCAATACAAGAAATCAAGCGGAGATTTGGTATCAGCAGATTCTGAAGGCAGAACCAGATTTGGCGGGCCAGATTGCCATTCATCACGGCTCGATTGATGCCGAATTGCGCAATTGGATTGAAGATGCCATTTCTGACGGACACTTGAAAGCTGTGGTTTGTACCTCGTCTTTAGATTTGGGAGTGGATTTTAAACCTGTGGACTGTGTCATTCAAATTGGCTCGCCCAAAGGCATTGCGCGCTTTATGCAACGGGCGGGACGCAGCGGCCATTCGCCTTATGAAACTTCAAAAATCTATTTTGTACCGACACATTCGTTGGAATTGATTGAAGCTTCGGCTTTAAAACAGGCGGTAAAAGATAAGCGTATTGAAGCCCGAGAGCCGATGGTGCTGACCTTTGATGTGCTTATACAGTATATGGTTTCCCTGGCCGTTGGCGAAGGCTTTAATGAAAAGGAATTGTTTGAAGCCATCCAAAAGGTGCATGCGTTCCATTATATGACAGAAGAAGACTGGTATTGGGCGCTGCAGTTTATTACCGAAGGTGGCAACACTCTAAAATCCTATGAGGAGTACCAC
>JBARDR010000619.1:0-2733 GCA_049795335.1 Gelidibacter sp.
TTCTTGATGTGTTTAAAAGGTTGGGTTATGAGTTATAAAAGATTGGGCGATTATATAACCGAAAAAGTTGAGTTCAACGATAATAATAATTGTAAATTATTACAAGGAGTAAGTAACCGAAAATATTTTCAAAAAGCAAAAACCAACACGATTGGTATCGATTTATCTAAATATCGTGTAGCGCATCACAATCAATTTGTTTTTAATAGAGCCACCACAAGAAATAGTGATAGGATTTCGGTAGCATTAAGAAAAGGAAAAACTTGTATCGTTTCTCCTTCTTATAGAATTTTTGAAGTTAAGGATGAAAACATATTAAATCCTGATTATTTATTAATGTGGTTTAAACGACCTGAATTTGACCGATATGCAAGATTTAAATCTCATGGAAGTGCTCATGAGTTTTTTGACATGAACGAAATGGAGGATGTGGAACTTCCAATTCCTTCCATAGAAAAGCAACGAGAACTAGTTGCGCAATATCAGTCTATCAGCAACAAAATAAAAGTCAATGAGCAAATTTGTGAAAAGCTAGAAGCTACTGCACAAACTTTGTATAGACAGTGGTTTGTTGATTTTGAGTTTCCTAATTCCCCTCCTTCGGAGGGGTGCCCAACGGGCGGGGTTGTCGATTCTCTATCAAGGAGCAACATGCTAAATAGTATATCAGGCAACATTAATCAGGAGGGTGGAGCGGTAGAATCCCCTACACAGCAAATCAATATGGTAGATTCTCAGCCCATAACAGTGCAACGAAACTCCAAAAATTACTTTAGTCTACCATTTAATCCGGCTCTTAAAGACCGGGCAAAAGCACTACGCAAAGCAAAGAATTTAGCAGAAGTTTTATTCTGGCAACAGGTGCGTAATAAACAGTTTTTAGGCTTAGACTTCGATAGGCAGAAGATTATAGGAAACTACATTGTTGATTTTTACAATGCCAACTATCAAGTGGTTGTGGAAATTGATGGTAGTAGCCACGATAATAAACAAGAGTACGATACTGCTAGAGATGCCTATTTAGAAAGTTTAGGACTTACTATAATTCATATTACCGATAGACAGGTAAAAAAGGAAATGGAATCGGTAATGCGCTATTTGGAAGATCATAAGGCGTTTCAAGAAGTAAAGACAGACCACCCCGCCTTGCAGGCACCCCTCCAAGGGAGGGGAACTTTGGGGTATAAATCTTCGGGTGGTGCGATGGTGTATAATGAGGAGTTGGATATGGAGATTCCTGAGGGGTGGGAAGTTGGAGTTTTAGGCAATATTGCAACTTTCTCTAATACTCGTATAGAAGTTTCTAAATTGAGTCTCGAGAATTATGTTTCAACTGAAAATATGCTTCAAAATAAGAAAGGAATTGAAGCAATTAAAAGTTTACCAGAAGCCAAAACTGCGACCAAATTCGAGAATGGAGATATTCTTATATCGAATATTAGACCTTATTTAAAGAAAATCTGGTATTCTGATAAAATTGGAGGCTGCTCTAATGACGTGTTATGCATCAGATGTAATAATGATAAGCATGAGCATTTTGTTTTAAATACTCTATGGAATGATTCTTTTTTTGATTATATCATGCAAGGTGCAAAAGGGACAAAAATGCCAAGAGGTGACAAAGATTGGATTATGTCTTTTTCAGTGATTATACCAACTGAAGATGTACTGGATAAATATGTTAACTGTGTTTCGACCTTCAAAAATATTACTAAAAGAAAACAATTGACAAATCAAAAACTAACTCTAATTCAAACCTTGTTGTTGTCGCGTTTGGCGACTTTGGAAAAGGAAAACTATTAACCAAAACTACTAATTAAGAAAAACTTGAATTATGAAGATTATATCATTTGGTGTAAACAATTTTAGAGGAATTGCTGGAGGAATTGAAAATAATATTATTGAATTCAATAATTCAAATACAATCTTTCTTCTTGGACAAAATAACGTTGGAAAGTCAAGCTTTTTAAAAGCGTATGAGTTTTTCTACAAAAACACTACTCCAACAGTTGAGGATATTTACAGGATGAATGTAAATAATATTATTGAATTTGAATTAGTACTGCAATTAGACGAATATGATTTTGCTAAAGATTCAATTTCTAAAAAACAAGAAGGTCTAAAGAAATGGCTAAATGCAGAAAATCATTTAAAGATAAAAAGAGTTATTAAACCTAAAGATGGAAAAAAAATCACATTAGAAAAGGCTGAGAATTTCACATGGGATTATTTAAATAATACATGGGAGGAAAAGAATTATGGAGGAATAGGATTAGATACGGTATTTCAAGCTGCATTACCAACTCCAATTTTCATTAAAGCTATGCCTACTGAAGCAGAAGGAGAAGCTATAATAAATGCAATTTTAAAACAAAAAGCTGAAAATAAACTTAAAGATCAAGATCGTCAAGAGCTAAAAGAAGCACAAGCTAAAATTCAAGAGTTACAAGATAAATTATATAATCCTGAATCAATTCAATCCTATAAAGAAGAAGTAAATAAATATTTTCAATCATTATTTCCAAATACAAAAATTGAATTAAGTGAAAAAGACAAAGCGAAATGGACTGAAAATTCAATTGGAAAAAGTTTTTCGATTCATTTTGAACACAATAATGGGGATGAAAAAGATGAAGCAATCCCAACCAATCATGATCGTGTAGGTCATGGAGCTGTTAGATCTGCAATTTTTTCTTTATTGTTGATGAAGGATGTTGCAGAGGAATTTGAGCG
>JBARDR010000620.1:0-3539 GCA_049795335.1 Gelidibacter sp.
GATTCTTTGGTGTGGGAACCGCTTTAAAATATTACGAAGATGCCAACGAATTTGAAAAAGTTCAACACTTATTTAAAACGTCGAACTTCTTTAAAACCCTGATTGAAAACAGTATGATGTCCTTATCAAAATCCTTTTTTGATTTGACCAAATACATGTCTGAAGATCCCGAATATGGCGCCTTCTGGAATATTATCCATGACGAATATGTGACCACAAAACGTTTGATCCTAAAATTGACGGGCTATCAGGAATTGATGCAGGAAGAACCATCGGGAAAAGCTTCCATAAATATCAGAGAATCAATTGTTTTACCTCTTTTAACCATTCAACAATTTGCTTTAAAGAAAATTCAAGAATTGGAAAAAGCATCGCCTCGTGACGAAGAACAGATAAAAATTTACCAGAAAATCGTCACCCGTTCTTTGTTCGGAAATATTAATGCCAGTCGAAATTCTGCGTAGTAAACATGTGGTGCTTCATCTCTTTAAAAACCCTCAATTTTGTATTGAGGGTTTTTCAATTAAAATAATTTTTCAGAAACAACCACGTATTTCTCAAAAATCAGAACAGTTTAATTCTGGTTAAATACACTGTTTATGAGCCTTTACAACCAGATGAAAAACAATGATTCATAAAAGATTTATTTCAAAAAAAGTTGATATCAATTAGGAATTAAAAATTAGTTTTTTGATTTTTGTCACCTAAATGAAGAAACAAATTTTAAATACTATTTCTATTATTAGCATCGTGATTATTTCACGGCGATAGGGAAGGGTACACTAAATTTAAAAATATAGTTTAAAGCCTTCCCAATAACTGGAAGGCTTTTTTTTTAGATATGAATCAGATTACTGTCATTATTAGCATCATCATTATTAACTCCAGTTAGTTGATACAGCATGCTATTCCATAAAAGCCTGTATCAATTGCGATACAGGCTTTTTTTTATTATAAAGTTTAAAGATTTGAACATCATAAATAAATCAATCTAACCAAATGTATTTCAGCGATTTAAATATCAAACACATACACTGAGTTTAGTCTTAAACAGTAAACTAAGAACCAAGAGACAAACCCATATACTAATTTTAGAACTTTAAATGACCATGAACGCATATTCCAATAAACAAACAATAATTTACCACAACGGTGAATTTTTAAAACCTGAAACTGCAAAGACCAGTTTATACAGCCAAACTTTACACTATGGAAATGGCGTATTTGAAGGTATCAGAACTTATAAAACCGCTGAAGGCACCAAAATTTTTAAAGCCGAAGAACACTTTGAGCGTGTAAAATACGGCGCTAAAGTGATGGGCATTCCCTTCAAATACACCATTGAAGAGCTTATTGCAATTACCTACGATCTTTTAAGAAGAAACCAATTGGAAGATGCTTATATCCGACCATTGATCACTACAGGTGACCATATGGGATTATATACCTCGAAGGAATCAATCCTAACTATTCAGTGCTGGGCCTGGCCAAAATTAATGGGCGACACCTTACTCCGTGTCAAAACCTCATCATTTGAACGTCCAAATCCAAAATCATGTTTTGTAGAAGCAAAGGTTACTGGACATTATATCAACTCCATTTTATCCACCAATGAAGCTAAGGACGCAGGTTTTGACGAAGCTTTATTGCTCGATATGCATGGCAACGTTGCTGAATGTTCAGGAGCAAATATTTTTATGCAGAAAGACGGCAAACTTTTCACCCCTAAAAAAGGGAGTATCATGGCAGGAATTACACGTTCCACCATTTTAGAAATTTGCGAGGAAGATGGGATTCCAGTTGAAGAAAAGCATTTCAAACTGGACGAATTGAAACAAGCCGACAGTGCATTTTTTACGGGAACAGCAGCAGAGGTTGTTGGCCTGAAATCATTGGACGATTATGAATTTCCATTACAATGGACCGACTCTTTAGGTCATAAATTAATGAAGTTGTACCAACAAGAAGTTTTAGGACAACGCACAAACAAATTATTAGAAACATTATGAGTGAATTAAATAAATATAGTAAAACAGTTACACAAGATCCTACACTTCCAGCAGCTCAAGCCATGTTGCACGCCATTGGTTTAACGGATGAGGATTTGAAAAAACCTTTTATAGGGATCGCCAGCACAGGTTATGAGGGCAATCCTTGTAATATGCATTTGAATGATTTAGCGGTTCATGTTAAAAAAGGAACAGAAAACGCTGGATTGGTTGGCTTAATTTTCAACACGATTGGCGTGAGTGATGGGATTTCAAATGGTACGCCAGGAATGCGTTTCTCATTACCTTCCAGAGATATCATTGCCGATTCCATGGAAACTGTTGTGGAAGCCATGGCTTATGACGGTTTGATTACGGTAGTTGGCTGTGATAAAAACATGCCAGGCGCCTTAATGGCCATGTTGCGTTTAAATCGACCTTCAGTGTTGGTTTATGGCGGCACCATTGCTTCCGGATGCCATAATGGTAAAAAATTGGATATTATTTCCGCCTTTGAAGCCTACGGACAAAAAGTTGCTGGCACCATTGATGAAGAAGAATTTCAGGCCGTTGTTCATAAAGCATGTCCAGGAGCCGGCGCTTGTGGCGGTATGTACACGGCAAATACAATGGCTTCGGCTATCGAAGCTTTAGGAATGTCATTGCCTTTTAACTCTTCAAATCCTGCACTTAGCGATGGAGATCTGAAAGAAAAAGAATCGGTTAAAGCAGGAGAAGCCTTGCGTTTATTGTTAGAAAGAGATATCAAACCTTCAGATATTGTCACTAAAAAATCAATTGAAAATGCCTTCAAATTGGTTACCGTTCTTGGCGGTTCGACGAATGCGGTTCTTCATTTTTTAGCCATTGCAAAAGCGGCTCAAGTAGAATTCACTTTAGAAGATTTCAAAAAGATCAGCGACAACACCCCATTATTAGCCAATCTAAAACCAAGTGGACAATATTCGATGGAAGATTTACACAATATTGGTGGGATTCCGGGTGTCTTAAAATACATGTTAGATAAAGGCATGTTGCATGGCGATTGCTTAACCGTTACTGGAAATACCTTAGCCGAAAACTTAAAAGATGTTCCAAGTTTAAAAGAAGGTCAAGACATTATTGCAACGCTTGAAAACCCTATAAAAGAAACAGGACACATCCGTATTCTATTTGGAAATTTGGCGACGGAAGGTGCCGTGGCAAAAATCACAGGAAAAGAAGGCTTGTCATTTAGAGGAACCGCCAATGTATTTGATAGCGAAATTGCAGTCAATGAAGGCATCAAAACAGGAAAAGTCAAAAAAGGCGATGTGGTCATCATCCGCTATGAAGGTCCAAAAGGCGCTCCTGGAATGCCAGAAATGTTAAAACCAACCTCTTCTATTATGGGCGCAGGTTTAGGGAAAGACGTTGCAATGATTACGGACGGACGTTTCTCTGGTGGATCACACGGATTTGTGGTAGGTCACGTATCTCCCGAAGCTCAAGAGGGCGGAAATATTGCGTTAGTTGAAAATGGCGATATCATCTTCATAGATGCCGTTAACA
>JBARDR010000621.1:0-8240 GCA_049795335.1 Gelidibacter sp.
AAGTACCTGTTTAAGAACCGCATTAATTTCATCATCTGTGGGCCAAATATCCTTTAAATATACGGGTAATTGATTCTTATCACGACTGATGGGATCATTAATCAAATCAATATCCACGCGTCCCGCAAGGGCAAAAGCCACCACTAACATGGGCGACATCAAATAATTCATTTTTACCTGCGGATGGACACGCGCTTCAAAATTACGATTTCCAGAAAGCACCGAACAGACCACGAGTTCATGTTCATCAACCGCTTTGGCGATGGCAGGTGGCAACGGACAAGAATTTCCGATACACGAGGTACAACCGTAACCGACTAAATGAAACTGCAAGGCTTCCAAGTCTTTAAGCAAATCCGCTTTGACCAAATAATCCGTCACAACTTTAGAGCCTGGTGCCAAAGAGGTTTTTACCCAAGGCTTGACGTCAATCCCGTGTTCTCTCGCTTTTTTAGCCACCAATCCGGCACCAACCATCACAAACGGATTTGAGGTATTGGTACAAGATGTAATCGCAGCAATCACAACGGAACCATCAGAGATTGAAAATTTTTGTTCACCCTTATCTATCCAAACCGTTTTAAGTCCGTTTTGTTCTTTGGTTTCAATTTTTGTGTCTTCTGACAATTCCTTCGGCGGCGGAGTGGGTTGATTCCCACCTTCATTCTTCCATCGGATGACGGAGTCTCGATCTTCATGTTCGATATATTCACGCTCAAAAAAAGTGCTCAACAAATCAATAAACTTCGGCTTGAAATTCTTTAAGAGTATTTTATCCTGCGGACGTTTCGGCCCTGCAACGGTCGGTTCAATTTTGGAAACATCCAATTCCACAACTTCCGTATAGTTAATCCGATCCTCATGCTCACGCCATAACATATTGACTTTACAATAGGTTTCGACTAAGTTAATCTGCTCTTCTGAGCGATTGCTTTCCCGCATGTACTTCAATGTTTTATCATCAATAGGGAAATAGGTAATTGTACAGCCAAACTCAGGCGACATATTACCAATCGTCGCTCTATCTGGAACCGATAAATGATCCAGACCTGGGCCAAAAACCTCAACAAATTTGCCGACTACGCCTTGTTTTCGTAAGACATTGGCAATGGTCAACACCAAATCGGTCGCGGTGGAACCTAATGGCAATTTCCCGGTCAGCTTCAATCCGATGACTTCTGGCAGGATAAAATATAGCGGCTGTCCTAAAATAGCGGCTTCGGCTTCAATCCCGCCAACGCCCCAAGCGACCACGCCGATCCCGTTAACCATGGGCGTGTGACTATCCGTGCCCACCAAAGTATCAGGAAACAGCATGCCGTCGCGTGCAATCACGCCTTTAGAAAAGTATTCTAGATTGACTTGATGGCAAATCCCCATTCCTGGCGGAACCACGCTAAAATTATCAAAGGATTGTTGCGCCCATTTTAAAAACTGGTAGCGCTCTATATTACGTTTGTATTCTTCTTCCATATTCCGCTGATAGGAATATTCGGTGCCAAAATAGTCCACTTGCACGGAGTGATCAATGACCAAGTCGACCGGCACCAACGGATTAATCGTATTTGGATCCTTCCCTTTTCGGGCCACCTCAGCCCGAAGCGCAGCAATGTCAACTACGGCTGGAACCCCCGTAAAATCCTGCATCAACACCCGCGCAGGTTTAAAAGGAATGTCTTTATCGACGCCTTTCGGCTTCCAATGAATAAGCGTTTCAATATTTTCTTTGGTTACGGAGAAGTCGTCAAAATTGCGCAACACATTCTCCAAAAGAATACGGATGGAAAATGGTAGTTTATCAATTTGATAACCTTGACGAGAAAGTTCTTCGAGACTATAATAGTCATAGTTTTTACCATTTACAGTGATTTGCTTTTTAGTTTTAAAAGGATCATTCGTCATGCCGATATGTATTTATGTTAGCTTTTTTATTGGTAAAATCAGTAGATAAGTTGGGAGCTCACTGAGATTCAAAAAATAATTGGTCCACGACAATTATAGAAAATTGAAATAAATGATGAATTTTAGATTTCCAACAAATCAGTCCGCTTTCCTACCTCAATATTGAAAATACCGGTCTTTAAAAAGGTCAATATTTTTATTTTAGCCCTTTAAAGTTACGTATTTTATCAAACTAAACGCGTCCTATTCCTATAAAAATGAGCGACATCGAGAGCCAACAGTCAATGAACTCTAGAAATGGCTGACGTATTTTGGTTATCGCTAAGGGATTAAAAAATAAAAGTTCCTCGTCTTCTGCACTAACATATCCGGAGCTAAAGCTCGAGGTTTTTAATGGCGCAGTTTTGAATAAGCTTGTGTCTGAGTTGGATCAGGAAAGGGAAGCAAAACAATAAAAGGCTTTAGCCAAAATTTTAATCGTGGCATAGTTAGGCTAAAGCCCTTTAATACTCAAGACTTCATACCCCGAGCTAAAGCTCTGAATTATTCATGGTCGTGTTGGGAATAGGCCCGCCTTAGACGGGGTTCATGGAAAAAAAAGAAGCAAAAGTCTCTGAGTAACCACCTCAGAGATTTTGCCTCCATTACTAAATCAAATAAAAAAAAATTAGGCACTAAATTTTAATGAGTGAACTTACTGGGAAACTCAGTTTTCTGAAATCATCATGCAAATATTTAATCGCCATCAGATAATTAAACTTTGTTACGCAGGTAACCCATCACTAATTGGGCACTTCCAATTTTGAAAAATCGATGGACGGCGGATTTCCATTTGCTATTCTAGTAAACTCGGTATCAATTGGCGTGGTTTCATTAAAGAAGCCACAATTTTCCATAAAGAATTCGTTACCGACCGCACCGCCAGCATAATCTAATCGCGATTCTTTGCGAGCCGTGGCATCTGCCGTAAACTTGGCTTTCGTCAATTCCACCCATTGTTTATCTGTGGTATAGACCCATTGATTATTATAATTGGCTTTTCGCGAGATGTTGCCTGTTGAGGGTACAAAATTTTCCAAAAACGAATATAGTTTTTCTAAATTTCGGCTGCCTTGTGGTCTTCTGAAACTTGCGATAAGCTGCCATTCATTATCTTCAGGTGTGAAAAAATATGCGGTATAATCGGTTGAATTATTTCCTGCTGGCACCCCTTTCAATAAGAACTTATAGGATGTACCGGCCTTCCAATCATACACCTTGTAGCTTTGTCCGCCGGAGCCTTCATTCCCGAACTCTCCAGTTTTTACGCCCTCGCCTTTACCTTTTAAAATTATTTTATAATCCTCGGGAATCTCTTTTGGATCTTGGGTATCAAACGGACTCCAAACAGAAAACAGAATGCGACGCTCCGTCTCAGAATTGACCTGAATTCCGAAGTAACCATCTTTAAAACCATTCGCCATAAAGTACGATCCAATGACATCTTCGCCTTCTGGAACATTGATTTCGTTATAAAAATATTCGATTTCTCGTTCCTTAGGCAATTCATAAGTTAAATGCACGGATGGACCACGACGACCAAAATAAAAATCATCTTTTATAAAATAGATGTTACCTTTTGTGGCTGGACCACCGATCAGGACTTTACTGATATTAGCAACAACAGCTCCTGTTCTCTCAATCCCTTGAATCTCCACAAAATTATAACCAGCCTCCACATCAAAAACACCTACGTCAACAGTTGTATTTTCAGAATTTTTTAGTGCGATCGTTTTGGTTTGATCTCCTATAGTAACTTTGATTTTCGACATTCCATCAGGCACATTCGCAGTCAAACCGAGATGTAACTTACCTGAGGTATCGGTTTTAAAATAAGTCCGTACTACGGTCTTTAAATCGGTCCAGTTTTTAATTTCCGAATCGCTAAGCATGGTGGTATTTTCGGCCCTATTATTAACAACCCAACTGTTAGCTCCCGCAGGTATTTGAACCGTCAAATCGAGGGTTTGGTCTTCTTGTTCAGCCGACTTCCCTGTGTTACAACTTAACAAGTGAAGCGAAATCATTAGGACGAAAAAATGAATTAATCTCGTTTTAAACATAATTTTAGTTTTTTGAATTCTTAACTTTTAGCCTCCCATTTTGATATGTGAACCTCATCAAAATAAGGAAAATGAACACTTAGGCCACTTCTGTACCAAAAGCTAAATAAAAAGGGAGAAACTCAATATATCATCAAGTTTCTCCCCAGATTTATTTGTATCGCAGCTAAGATAGAAATCACTCCTATAGATTCCTTCCTTAGTATTACGATTTTACAATTTTACCAACTGCACCAACTTATTGTGTTGGATTTTGAGTCAATGTTCCTGGGTATGAGTTGATGGCATCTTGTGGAATGAAATACACCACACGATAATCAGTAGCCGAGATATCATCAAATTGTTTATGAGGACCTGGGTAGTGACGTGATAACTCTTTTCCATTACGGAATACGTCATAGCTGCGCTCTGCTTGGTAAGCAAGTTCCAATTGACGTTCCTTATCAATTTTAGCACCTGCATTGCTCGCATCTAATGATGTGTATCCTGCGCCAACTATGGAACGCTCTCTGATAGTGTTGAGATCACTTAGAGCTGCACCATAGTTTCCTAATTTGGCATACGCCTCCGCACGGTTCAAGTAAACTTCGCCCAAACGGCTGATTACTGGAGAATGTAAGTGAGACTCTTCACCTTCCAATGACGCTTTTGTAATGTAAAACTGTGGGTAAACACGGTTTAGCGAAATAAAGTCATCGATAACACCAGTATAGGTCTTGCCGTCTTTATATAAAATTGAATAGATTTCTTGACTTGCATCAATAGCGGTGAGTGTATAAGTATCGTTGCCTTCCTTAGCAGTGATGGTTCCACCACTACGCGTGATATTTGCCTGAACATAGTTTAAGTTATTTATACCATCTTCCTTGACAAAACGAAATACTTCAGTATAAGTTCCATTGGCATCTTGTGAATAGGTTGGCTGAATGAAGGAGGCACGTGCATCGACCATATTATAGCTATCTGAACGCCAGTCATTACGACCTGTTTCGTTTAGCAAATCGATGTATTTAGCACTCGCATACATTTCGCCCCAGCCCATGCCACCTAAATTGGCATACATTCCTCCAACGCCATAATAATGGTCAAAGCCTGAATACTCTGAAGCCACACGTTTGATGGCGAAAATAGTCTCCACATTGTTTTCTGGAATAAAAGTATTGTACTTCATAAATTGTGCTCTTGGCAACAAAGCATACTTTCCTGAATTGATGACTTTATCTGAATAATCCACAGCAAGTTGTGCATACTCTGCATTAGGTGCGGTATAAGTACCACTCATATAAAGATAAATACGAGACAACATGGCTTGAGCTGCTTCTTTTGAAGCATAGATCGAAGTTTTGTCCAAAGTCAACAATTCTTCTGCTTTCTTCAAATCGCTGATGGCTTGCTCATAGCTTTCTTTAACCGTCGCACGATCATCCAAATTCATGTTAAGCACATCATCCGGAGTTCCATTAACGATCGGCACACCTAGATTCGTTTCTGGACTTTGGTAATATGGACGACCGAAGGCACGTGTCAAATAAAAGTACATCATCCCACGAACGTAGTAAGATTCTCCAATTTTATTATCAACATCAGCACTCTGACCTTCATCAATCATATCAATGATGTTAGAGGCTTGTGCAATGGCTTTATATCCTGAATCCCACATTTGAGTCAAACGATAGTTGTTTGGCGTACGCGCATACGATAAAAATTCGTAAAACGCATCGGTAGATGAACCACGGATCATCATGTTGTCTCCTGCATACTCACCCATACGGTGCATAGGATCGGACCATGATTTCAACTGGGCATACATCCCGTTGGTTAAGGCATCGAGAGAAGCATCAGGATCACCGACAATTGTCTCTGAATCCATACTTCCGTGAGGCAGGCGGTCGATATCGCAGGCTGTGATTGTTACCGCGACCATTATGGCTATAAATATTTTTTTCATAGTGTTTCTAATTAGAATTGTAAGTTAAGGCCCAGCATGAATCTACGTGTACTTGGATATACTGCAGGTCCTGTTGATCCCATTACGGCACCGTCTATGGCTGGAATTTCTGGATCCACTCCTGAATACTTAGTGATGGTAAACAGATTTTCTCCAGATAAAGAGATGCGCAAATTATCTACTTTAAATTGGCTTAAATCAATATTGTAACCCAAAGTCAAAGAACGTAACTTTAAGAAATCGTTGTTTTCCAAATAACGCGTAGACGTTGCATTTCCTTTATCTTGGTTGTTATATCTCGCGATAGGATGCGTAGCGATATCGCCTGGCTTTTCCCAACGGTTCCATTCTGGTCTTAATTTCATTTGGTTACGGTCGGTATAGGTTCCATCTGAATCATATTCTTGACGTGAATAGTTGTAGATTTTACCCCCTAATGCATAGCCAAATACAGCGTTAACATCAAATTTCTTATAAGTCAATGCCGTAGAAAAACCACCGAACAAATCCGGAGAAACTTTTCCTGTTTTTTCAAACGTAGCTTGTGAGTAGTTAGACGTCGTTTCACGTAATAATTCATTACCATCAGCATCTCTCTCTACTTTATACCACAATGGCAATCCGTTATCAGGATTCACACCAGCCCATTCTTTTAAATAGTAAGTATCTACGGGACGACCGGGCTCCAACATACGTTGAGCAGAACCTGCAATACCTAATCCATCGCCAACAATAATTGGTCGGACCACGTAATCACCACTGGAATTTTTTGTTTTGTAAAGCTTGGTTAATTTGTTGGTGTTATGACCTAAGTTCAAATCAACACTCCAAGTCAAATCTTGATTGCGGATGATATCGCCACCAATAGAGACCTCGACGCCCTTGTTTTCCATTTCACCAATGTTCTGCCAAATGCTTGTCACACCTGTCAAACCAGTAATCGGAACGCGATACAGAATATTTTCTGTATTTTTCTCATAAAGGTCTACCGTCAATCTCATACGGTTATTCAAAATACTTGCGTCCATACCTACACCGCTGGTATACGTCTTTTCCCAAGTTAAATTTTTGTTTCCAATTTGACTGATTAAGGCTCCTGGATTCTGATTATAGCTGGCACCACCTGACACCGCATATAAATCATATTGAGGATACAATGCACTAGGACGATTTCCTACAGAACCGTAGGACGCACGTAGTTTCAACGCATTAATCCAGTCCGTTTTAAACCACTCTTCGTTGTTGATATTCCATCCCCCACTCACAGAGAAGAAATTACCATATTTGGCATTGTCGCCAAAGTTAGAGGCACCATCTCTACGGAAAGAAGCCTGACCCATGTATTTATTGTCATAAGAATAATTAGCATTGGACAAAACAGATTGTACCGCCCATTCGTTGATTCCGCCTTTTGTTCGCTCTGGAATTGCAACAACGTCCAATATTTCAAAACCTGGAATAAACCCGGTACCTGCTGCATCTAAAGCTGTACTGGTGTAATCATTAAATTCATAAGCTACCAAAGCGTTCACATCATGCTTTCCCCAAGATTTGTTGAAACGTAAGATCTGGTTGGTGTACAAACGGGTGAAATCGGATCGATATTCGTCAATTCGTCCCCCTACACTTTCACCACCGCTAGACCGAGGGTCTGAATAGCCCTTTGATTTATAGTTATTGTAACGAATATTGTTTACAGACGAAAACGTTAACCAATCGGTCAATCTCACGTCGAAATCCATATTCCCCATAAATTCATAATTCTTGTTAGCACCATGATTCCACTGGAGATCGTAGAGGTAATTGGTGCTCGCACTATTTACCCAGCTGCTAGAACGGTGTCCAACCAAACTTCCATCGGCATTGTAAGGACTATCCCATGGCAGGCTAGAGTACATGGCCGTTGTAGAATACTGACGGTCATCCACATCACGCAATGAACCAGTAATTGCAGGTTTTATGGTCAACCAATCTACTGGTTTATATTCTTGTTTAAAACGGAAATTGTATCGTTTGTAATCATAACCTTTTACAGCGCCTTCTTCATCGTAAAGTCCAACCGACATAAAAGAACGAAGCGTTTCAGAACCGCCCTGAATAGACACATTGTAGGTACGTGTCAAACCCGTTTTGGTTGCTACATTCCACCAATCGAAATTGCTATTAAGTAAATCAGCATTCCAACGTGGAAATGAAATTTGATCAGCATTGGCAAACGAAGCATAATAATCATATAGTTCGGCACCATTCATCATATTGGTGTTCCCGTTATTGAGCATATTCAGACC
>JBARDR010000622.1:0-3826 GCA_049795335.1 Gelidibacter sp.
GTATATCGGTCCGCAAGGCATTGTACATGGCACGACCATCACGGTTTTAAACGGTTTCAGAAAAATAAACAAACCGCCAAAAGGCCATTTATTTGTTACCTCTGGATTGGGCGGAATGTCGGGAGCACAACCCAAAGCGGGAACTATCGCCGGCTGTATCACGGTTTGCGCCGAAGTGAATCCGAAAATTACACAAGTGCGCTTGGATCAAGGTTGGATTGATGAAAAAATCACCGATTTAGATCAACTTGTAGCTCGCGTTAAAAAGGCCAAGGCCGATGAAGAAACCGTTTCCATTGCTTATTTAGGAAATATCGTTGATGTATGGGAAAAGTTTGATGATGAAAACATCCATATCGATTTAGGAAGTGACCAAACCTCACTTCACAATCCGTGGGCAGGCGGCTATTATCCGGTAGACATCGCTTTTGAAGACGCAAATACGATGATGGCAAACAATCCTGAACTCTTTAAGGAAAAAGTACAGGAAACTCTACGTCGTCATGCCAAAGCAATTAATAAGCACACGGATAAAGGCACTTACTTTTTTGATTATGGTAACGCCTTCCTTTTAGAGGCTTCGCGCGCAGGTGCCGATGTGATGTCTGATCATCCAACCTTGGGTCGCGAATTTAAGTTCCCAAGTTATGTTCAGGACATTATGGGTCCTATGTGTTTTGATTATGGTTTCGGACCTTTTAGATGGGTTTGTACCTCAGGGAAACCAGAAGACTTAGCAAAAACCGACGCCATTGCCTGTAAGGTTTTAGAGGAAATAAAACTCAATTCTCCCGATGAAATCCAGCAGCAAATGACCGATAACATCCAATGGATTAAAGGGGCTCAAGAGAATAAATTGGTAGTCGGTTCTCAAGCCCGGATTTTATACGCAGATGCTGAAGGCCGAATGAAAATTGCCCAAGCTTTTAATGACGCCATTGCTAAAGGAGATATCGGATATGTGGTATTAGGCCGTGATCATCATGATGTATCCGGCACAGATTCCCCATACCGTGAAACCTCAAACATTTACGACGGCTCACGGTTTACGGCAGATATGGCCATTCAAAACGTGATTGGAGATAGCTTCAGGGGCGCCACTTGGGTAAGCATTCACAATGGCGGCGGCGTTGGTTGGGGCGAGGTTATTAATGGCGGATTTGGTATGATTCTTGATGGTACTAAAGAAGCCGAACGACGCTTAAAGTCCATGCTTTTTTGGGATGTCAACAACGGCATTTCAAGACGCAGTTGGGCAAGAAATGAAGGCGCCATTTTCGCAATAAAACGCGCCATGGCAATTGAACCCAATTTAAAAGTCACACTTCCGAACCTCGTGGATATAGATTTATTGAACTCATTATAACCCTAAATAAAAATGCTATGAAAAATTTGAAAAATTTTCACGAACACCTAAACAACTTAAGCGGCTTGAGTAAAAAAATAAAAAATGTTTATGACTACCTTAATCTAAGCCCCGTGAGCACTAAAATGATTAAAGCAATCCCTGTGTTGATGCTGTTTGTTTTGGTCGCTTCCTGTAGCTCTGTGAGAGTTGCTGCAGATTATGATAAGAATGCTAATTTTAACGAATACAAAACCTTTGCTTTTTTCAAAACAGGCATTGATAAAGCCGAAATCAGTGATCTTGACAAACGTCGAATTTTAAGAGCAATAGAAACTGAATTGTTGGCGAAAGGTTTTACAAAATCTGAAAATCCAGATATGCTGGTCAGTATTTTCACTAAATCACGCGACAAAATCAATGTTTATAACAATAACTTAGGCTACGGTCCTTATGGATATGGATGGGGTTGGAGTCCTTATTACTGGAATGCTGGATATAGCAATGTATCGACCTCTACTGAAGGCACGCTTTATGTAGATTTAATTGATGCCAAGAAAAAAGAACTGGTATGGCAAGGCATGGGAACCGGCTATTTAACTCAAAGCACGAATAAAAAAGAAGAGCGCATTAATGAATTTGTGGCGAAGATCATGGAGAAATATCCTCCAAGCATGTTGAAATAAGAAAATTCAACAGAAAAAACCAAGGCATCAATCCTCAAGATTGATGCTTTTTTTATAGATTAAATAGCCAGTAAAAGCAGCTCTCTTTTCAAATACTTTATCTTTGCCCTCTTAATACAGAAAGCCATGCGCGCAGGTCAAACCTTTAGAAACTATTTTACCCAAAATCCAAAAAACGACATTCTAGCTGGTATAACCGTATCATTAGCCATGGTTCCAGAAGTGGTCGCCTTCGCCTTTGTCGCGCAAATTGACCCTTTAGTAGCATTGTCTGGCGCCTTCATCGTTGGTTTGATAGCTGGTGTTTTTGGGGGCCGGCCAGGATTAATTACTGGTGCTGCCGGTGCCGTGGCCGTTATTTTTGTAAATCTCATTTCAGAAGGACATTCCAAAGGCCTGTTGTTTGACACCACTATTGACAATATGGGTTACTTTTATTTATTGGCGGCGGTTATATTAATGGGATTAATTCAAATAGGTGCTGGTGTTTTAAAACTTGGCCGGTTTGTGCGTTTGATTCCGCATTCCGTGATGATGGGTTTTGTCAACGGATTGGCCATTGTCATCTTTCTGGCGCAAGTCCGTATGTTTTCTCACAAAGAATTAGAAATAGGTGCTGATGGCTTAAAAAAATACATAAACCTTCCCATGCAGGGATCTGAGTTATATACCATGCTTGGACTCGTTGGACTTACGATGGCCGTCATTTGGTTGCTTCCTAAGTTAACCACTAAAATTCCTGCGGCCTTAACCGCCATTCTCATTACCACTGGAGTTGTTGTTATAAGCGGGCTCGATGTGAGCACCGTTGGTTCGTATATTATAGAAGGTGGTGGCGAAGGTCTGAAAGGTGAATTCCCTACCCCAAACGCGGAACTCTGGCAAAATTTACCGTTCAATTTTGAGACGCTCAAATTTATTCTTCCTTATGCCTTTTTGGCTGCATCTGTAGGACTTATTGAATCTTTATTGACCATGAATTTGGTGGACGAGCTTACAGATACTCGAGGCGACGGCAACAGAGAATGTGTCGCCCAAGGCGCTGGAAATATTCTAAGCGGCCTATTTGGCGGTACTGGAGGATGTGGGATGATTGGTCAAACGGTCATAAATATAAATGCAGGGGGCAGAGGACGTTTATCAGGGATTATGATGGCATTATCGTTATTGACCTTTATTTTATTCACAGATAAATATATCGAACAGGTGCCCATTGCGGCCTTAGTAGGCGTTATGTTTATGATGGTTATTCAAACATTTGCCTGGTCCAGTTTCAGAATTATGAGAAAAATCCCAAAGTCAGATGCCATTGTTCTTGTCGTTGTATCGGCAGTTACTGTGATTTTTGATCTTGCCATCGCCGTATTTATTGGGGTTATTTTGTCTGCGCTTGTATTTGCATGGAAAAATGCGATAATGATTAGAGCGCGCAAGCGCATCAAAGATGATGGCACAAAGATTTATGAGATCTGGGGTCCCTTATTTTTTGGTTCCATTCAAAATTTTAATGAAAAGTTTGATATTAAAGAAGACCCTCAACATGTAGAAATAGACTTTGTAGAATCGCGTGTCAGCGATCACTCTGCAATTGTAGCGATTTTTAATTTGGTCAATAAATATGAAGCCGAAGGAAAATCCATTAAACTGAAACATCTTAATGAAGACTCCAAAACCTTACTCTTTAAAGCACATCCCAAGTTTAAAGATGTCATTATTGAAACTGTTGACGACCCACGCTATTATTTAGCTGAAGATCCTGAGAAGTTCACAAAACCACTTTCAGAATATCGTTTAT
>JBARDR010000623.1:0-3615 GCA_049795335.1 Gelidibacter sp.
TTAATCCGTAAGCCTCATAAAACGCGGTATTGGGTTTATAGGCCACACACAATTGATGTGTGGCATCAATTATGGCTTTATTGAAGGCGAAAATAGGATCTTCTTCTTTAAGAAGGTGTTGTGGAATTTTGTTTAAATCAACATCTAATCCAATACATAGAAAAGATTGTTTTTTTTTGATTTGGGAAATAAGGTGTTGTGTTGTCATTCCTCCTTAGTCCTCCAAAGGAGGAAAATGTTATGTGATTTCTCTAATAAGACATCAAAAAATACACCCCAGTGTCCTTTCCTTTGGAAAGGAGTCAGGTTAGGATTTTTAAATTACGTCAGTATTTGCTTTTAATTTCTGCGTGTTTTCAGCCAGTTGAAGCTCATCAATGATGCGTTGGATATCACCGTTAAGGATATTACCCAAATCATAAAGTGTCAAACCAATTCTATGGTCTGTGACACGACCTTGCGGATAGTTATAGGTTCTAATTTTAGCACTTCTATCTCCAGAAGTTACCATAGTTCCACGTTTTGCCGCATCTGCTTCCAGCTTTTTGGCCAACTCCATTTCATATAATCGCGATCGCAATACTTTAAACGCTTTCTCCTTATTTTTATGTTGTGATTTTTGATCCTGACATTGCGCCACTAATCCTGTTGGGATATGCGTCAAACGCACCGCGGAATAGGTTGTGTTAACCGACTGACCTCCTGGACCTGAAGAACAGAAAAAATCGATGCGGACATCCTTTGGATTGATTTCAACATCAAATTCTTCCGCCTCAGGAAAGACCATAACTGTTGCTGCACTGGTATGAACACGGCCTTGGGTTTCAGTTTGAGGCACACGTTGTACGCGGTGTACACCAGCTTCAAACTTCATGGTACCATAAACATCGTCACCTGAAATTTCAAACTGAATTTCCTTAAATCCGCCGTTGGTGCCTTCACTATAATCTACCGTATCAACCTTCCAGCCTCTGTGCTCACAGTATTTGGTATACATTCTAAATAAATCGCCGGCAAAAATACTCGCCTCATCACCACCCGTTCCTGCACGAAGCTCAATAATCGCATTTTTTGAATCTTCCGGATCTTTCGGAATTAACATAAATCGAATCTGATCTTCTAGTTTTGGAATCCCTTCTTTAGCCTCGTCATACTGCAATTTGGCCATTTCCACCATTTCCGGGTCGCTCCCATCGTCTAAAATCTCCTGGGCTTCCGCCAAATTGTTAGTCAATTCCAAATACTCTTCACGCTTATTCATCAACTTGCGCAAATCTTTATACTCTTTATTAAGTTCTATATAACGCTTTTGATCCGTGATGATCGCTGGCTGGATGATTAAATCACTGACCTCATCAAAACGTTGTTTTACTATTTGTAACTTGTCTAACATATATGGTTTAATTGTGATGCAAAAGTACGATAATTTCTTAATTCTGAATCGGGAAAATTTATTACAGATTAAGAAAGCTGATGGCTCCTAAAAATTAGATTGAATTTATTTTAAAAAATAAAAATCTGATAAATTCGTTGCAACAATATGTTCAGCAACATTTTTAATCAATTAGGAGCCATTTTATTATTCTACAAACCATTTTTTCTATGGTCCATGGCAGTCAATCTTCTGATTGTTATTTTCGATCCTTATATTCTACCAAGTATCACTACCAAACTTCTTTTAACAATTTTTGTCTGGTTTTATATAAATGAAACCCACGCTAGGCGTAAACTGAATCTCTATAAGAAATTAGGAATTTCAACATGGCGACTATTCTCAACATTGTTTGTGATTGACACCGCGATTACAATTACCTTTTTGCTGTTAATGAAAGCCTTTGTATGATTATGGGTACTTTTAAACAAAAAAAAAAGAGATCATAGACCTCCTTTTTTATATTCCATTAAATGTTATCCACATTTTGAAGATCCACAATCTTTACAAGTCAAGCATCCTTCTTGATAAATAAGATTTTCAGATTTGCAAGCGCTGCAGGATTGCCCTTTTACTTGTGTACCATCTTCCACATAACGTTTTAACGCCCGCCCAACACCGTTTTTCCAAGTATTGATGGACTCTGTATCCAATTGTAAACTATTGATTAAATCTACAATCTTGTCAATCGGCATCCCGTGACGCAGTGTACTTGATATTAATTTGGCATAGTTCCAATATTCCGGATCAAATTTATGCGACAAGCCTTCAATGGTTGTTTTATAACCTCTGATGTTGGCGTACTGAAAATCGTATCGTGAACTACCATCCTCGTTTCTATTTTTTATAATCAAACCTTCATTGACCCAACGCGGAATCAAAATACCATCTTCATCATCTGCAAGCCCCGTGAAGATTTCATAAGGTTTACCGTCAATCAATCCAATAAAAGCAATCCATTTTTCTTTATTGTTCTGAAATCTCACAACATCAGCTTCCAAGGTTTGTGGACGTTTGGTTGGAAATGTCGTAAAGGTTTCCTGTTCGCCCTCTTTCTTTTCGTCGTTAGAAATCAACACACCAGAACGCGAACCATCTCGATATACGGTTACCCCTTTACACCCCGCTTCCCAAGCTTCCATATATAATTTGCCCACCAATTCTTCGGTAGCATCATTAGGCAAATTAATGGTCACGCTAATGGAATGGTCTACCCATTTTTGAACAGCACCTTGCATGGCTACTTTACTCATCCAATCCACATCATTGGAAGTGGCTTTATAATAAGGCGATTTCTTAATCAGGGCATCCAATTCCTTTTGATCATAGTTTTTGGCAAGGTCATAACCGTTGACTTCCATCCATTGTTTAAATCGGTGATGAAACACCACATATTCTTCCCAGGAATCGCCCACCTCATCTACAAAATCCACACGCGCTTCCTTATCATTAGGATTTACTTTACGACGTCTTTTATAAACAGGCATAAAAACAGGCTCAATACCAGAAGATGTCTGCGTCATTAAGCTGGTCGTTCCTGTTGGCGCAATGGTCAATAAAGCAATATTACGTCGACCAAATTCCGTCATATCATAATATAAGGCTTCGTCTGCTGCTTTTAATCTCTGGATGAAAGGATTGTTTTTTTCACGTTCAATATCAAAAACTTTAAATGCTCCCCGCTCCTTAGCTAAATAAACGGAAGCTCGATACGCCGCAAGCGCCAAGGTTTTATGAACTTCCACTGAAAATGCATTTCCTTTTTCACTGCCATATTGAATACCCAACGCAGCAAGCATATCCCCTTCTGCCGTAATTCCCACACCAGTTCTCCTGCCTTCCTGAGCTTTCGTTCTGATGTTTACCCATAAATTTCTTTCGATTACCTTAACCTCATCACCCTCAGGATCTTCATCAATCTTCTGTAGAATGACATCGATTTTCTCCAATTCTAAATCGATAATATCATCCATAATACGTTGCGCAGCGGCTACGTGTTTTTTGAAAAGTTCAAAATTGAAGGTTGCATCCTTGGTAAAGGGCTGTTCTACGTAAGAAAATAAATTGATCGCCAGTAATCGACAAGAATCGTAAGGACATAGCGGAATTTCACCACATGGATTTGTTGATACTGTTTTATAACCCAAATCGGCGTAACAATCGGGAACGGACTCGTTGATAAT
>JBARDR010000624.1:0-5357 GCA_049795335.1 Gelidibacter sp.
TTATAAAACCTATCTATTGGAGCAATCTCAAAAACATATTATGGAACATTTATTGTATCTTGAAGAAGGCAAATTGTTAGTCACTAGAAAGGGTCAATTTTTGAGTGATGGCATCGCTTCTGATTTATTTATGTTGAATTAAAGTAAACTCTTTTAACTCTCTCAGGGTTTGAAACCCTGAAAGAATTTTCGAGGGAGTTTTTGTGAGAGAGTTAAGTAAGTTATAAATATTATGGCGTCATTAGATAAAATAGAATTCGGTCATTATTACCATATTTATAATAGAGGAAACAACGGTGATACTATCTTCTTTGACGAAGAAAATTACAGATATTTTCTCTCACTTTACCTAAAGTATATTTATCCTATAGCTGATACTTTTTGCTGGTGCTTATTAAAAAACCATTTTCATTTTTTAATAAGGATTAAAGAACTTCAAGAAATTAAAATAGAAGATTTAAATTATTCTACGCAAATTAACATAAACAAAGAAAAAGTTAATCCGTCAAAACAATTTTCACATCTTTTCAATGCTTATACACAAGCTGTGAATAAAAAGTATAATCGAACAGGAAGTGTGTTTGAAAAACCTTTCAGACGAAAAATAGTAACCTCTCAGGATTATTTTATAAAATTGATTTTTTATATTCATAATAATCCTGTTCATCATAGATTAGTAGATACCATTTCAGATTATAAGTGGTCATCATACCATTCAATCATATCATCTAAACCAACCTATATATTAAGAGATGACGTCATTGAGATGTTTGATGATTTGCTAAATTTTAAAATATATCATTCCAGAAATCAAGATTTTGAAGATATTAAATCTTTAATTTTGGAGTGATTTTTATTCCTCTCAGGTTTTTTATCCTTCTCAGGTTTTTTATCCCTCTCAGGGTTCAAAACCCTGAGAGGGGTAAAATAAAAGTAAAAATGATGAAAGCAACCATACAATACCAATCAAAAACCTACGTGATAGATTTATCAAAACCAATTGATATTTCCATTCCGTTGCGCGCCTCAAAAGAGAATGTCAATGCCTGGTATATTGGTGAGCCTGAAATAGAGCCTGTTACCAATGGCGATTGGGTTGGCAGCATTAAAGCAGGTGCAGCTGTCAATTTTAATACTATTCAGTTCAATCCACACGCGCACGGCACACATACGGAATGTATTGGTCATATCACGGAAGAATTTCATTCCGTGAATAAAAACTTAAATCGGTTTTTCTTTACTGCGGAATTAATATCCGTCACCCCAGAAAACGACCAGCAAGACAGGGTTATCTCAAAACAACAAATAGAAGTTTTGTTGAAGAGCAAAAGACCTGAAGCCTTGGTCATTCGTACGCTGCCAAATACAAAGGATAAAAAAAATCGCCAGTATTCTGAAACCAATTGGCCTTATTTAACGGTAGAATCGATGGAGTTTATCAAAAAAAAAGGAATTCAACATGTTTTAATCGATTTGCCAAGTGTAGATAAGGAACATGATGAAGGAAAGTTATTGGCTCACAAAGCTTTTTGGGATTTTGATGGCGATAGACGAATGCATTGCACCATTACGGAATTTATCTACGTCAAAAATAAAATCAAGGATGGCAGTTATCTTTTAAATCTTCAGATTGCGCCGTTTGAAAACGATGCGACGCCAAGTAAACCCATCCTTTATAAAATATTGGATTGATATGAAAATGACTTTAAAACTTGAGGAATTGGCGATGTTCGGTTTGGGGATGTTTGCGTTCAGTCAATTGGATGTTGCCTGGTGGTGGTTTTTGGTTTTACTCTTTACACCCGATATCGGGATGCTCGGCTACTTGAGGAATTCGATAGTTGGTGCTCTTGTCTATAATATTTTTCATCATAAAGGATTGGCCATTTTGATTTATCTCGCCGGTATTTATTTGGCGAATGATATTATAAAGTTAGTTGGAATTATCTTGTTTGCACATGCCTCGTTTGATCGTATTTTTGGTTTCGGACTTAAATATGAAACTTCATTTAATGATACCCATTTGGGGCCTCTGAAATGAAATGATGACAAGAATAAGCACGTATGCACTAATGAAACGTGTAATAATTTGTAGAGAATTTATCGGGCTAATTTTTATAGAGATCTTAAATATCCGTAATTTTAAATACTAGATTTTAAACATGTTTTATGAACATCGAGCAGCTACAAGCCTATTGCATTTCTAAAAAAGAAGTCACTGAAGATTTTCCGTTTGATGCGGATACACTTGTTTTTAAGGTGCTTGGGAAGGTGTTTGTTTTGATAGGTTTGGAAAAATGGGAGGCGGGCGAAAAAGCCATCAACCTCAAATGTGATCCCGATTATGCTGAAGAACTGCGTGCCGAATTTGGTACCATTACTCCCGGATATCACATGAATAAAAAGCATTGGAATACGATTGATCTTACCGTGGATGAAATTTCTCCAAAATTCTTGACAGAACTCATTGATCATTCTTACGAAATGGTCGTCAAAGGCATGCCCAAAAAGATGCGGGATTCTTTAAAATGAAGTTGAGGTAGAAACCTTCAGGTTTTGAAAACCTGAGAGGTTTTATCATATCCGTTTTGAACTCTTTTGGTATTTCTATTGGTACGCATCAACGCAATGAATACCATAAACAAGGATTCTCTTCAATAAAATGTTATCTTTGCGCCGCAGAATTTTAGGTCTGCAATCGTTAATCTTAATTCGTAAAACAACAATCCCATGAGCGTCCTTCAAATGCTTCAAAATAGAAGCAACAGCACCTGCGAACTTTGTGGTTCAAAAGAAAACTTATCACAATACACCATACCACCATCGTTAAACGAAAATGTGGCCAATGATGTATTGGTTTGTAAAACCTGTTTGGATCAAATAGAAGGTAAAGTGGAGATGGATTCCAACCATTGGCGTTGTTTGAACGACAGCATATGGAGTGAGCATGTGGCTGTTCAAATTATGGCATGGCGCATGCTGCAGAGATTGCGTGGCGAAGGTTGGCCAAAAGATTTGTTGGACATGATGTATCTTGATGATGAGGCCTTAGCCTTGGCAAGAGCAACGGGCGAACATGAAGATGCAGCCCATAAAATCATCCATCGCGATGTGAATGGTGTGGTCTTGGAAGCAGGAGATTCAGTCGTGTTGATCAAGGATTTAAAAGTGAAAGGTTCCAGTATGGTTGCCAAACAAGGTACTGCTGTTAGAAACATTCGTTTAGATCATGAGAACGCTGAATTTATTGAAGGTAGAGTGGATGGCCAGCAGATTGTAATCATCACTAAATACGTGAAGAAATCTTAGACTTTTTAATCAGAAGTTTTTCATTTTGAATTTTTTCGACCCGCATTAGGAAGATGGATCATGGCTTTATTTTAGATAGAGCACAGACCTGTCCGTCTATTTAGGCGGGTGACGCTGCTTAGGCGAATTTGCACAGATGTTAATTGCTACATACAGGATTGACCCTCTTCGCGAAACAGTGTCTCCTTTGTGCAACTTTGCGTAATAGCTGCGTATTAATTAGATAGCTTTACGTCATTTCAAGTACTTCAATGATCATCATTTTTCTTTCTAAACAACCTTAATCCCATTGGCAGCATCAGAAAAAGAAAGAAAAACTTTCCAGATATCACCCCATAAATTGTGATTGCTGCTGCAATGGTCAATAAAATCCAGATATATTTTGTTTTCATTTTAAGTGTTGTTTTTTCTATAGCTAAGAGGGGTAATGCCTACTGCAGATTTAAACTGTCGATTGAAATTTAAGATCTTTGAAAATCCTGAGCATTCTGCAATTTCAGTATAGAAGATTCGTTTTTGCATGTTTGCCACTTCTGAAATGGCAATGATCGAAATGTCTTCATTAAAATGATTCATGGTGTATTCAAACACATTGCGAATGGGCCGGCCTTCATTACCCGAATATTTTTTGTCATAAATAAATGAAGATAAACTCTTATAATCACAAGTCGACGTAAGTTTTAAAAACTGAGTTAAAATCAAAAACTGATTAAATTTTTGTGGAAATAAACATCAACTATTCAAAAGTAGGGATAATATTTTTTTAATGGATAATATACTACCGATTGTTATGAGATGGGTTTTCAAACAGCTCGAAATTTCTAACTTGATTTTTTGTTGGAAGAAAATAGTTGAGTAGTCTTGATAAGAATGACTTTAGATGGTAAATTAGCCATAATTCAAATAATAAAGACAATTTGTACATCTTTGGACTTTGACTATTATACAAAGACAACCTTACTATAAATTAAAATTAAAACATGAAATTATTTAGCAACACTTTAATTGTTCTTACGATTTTCCTTTTCGGAATCGTTACAGCAAATTCCCAAAACCCATCTGTTTCCTTAGATAATTTGATTAAGGAGTATGAGCAGCATCAGGGATACGACTTTAAAACCTATCCTTTGGGATTGTTTACCAAAGATTACTTCAAGGCTGAAGCGGAATTTGCGAAAAATACTTTACATGAGCTTTCTAAGATAACTACTGCTAATCTCACGGAGACCGAACAAATTTCGGCTGAATTGTTAGCGTTCGTGCTGCAAGATAAAATCGATTATTACAAGTTTGAGCAATATCTGAATCCTTTACTGTCAGATACTGGATTTCATACCAACCTAACCTATCAGGTAAGACCATTGACCAATTATGCGCAAGTAAAAAGCTATTTGAACAGACTGAATGCCATTCCGCAATTTGTAAGTCAGAATCTCGAAAATTTAAGAGAAGGCTTGAAAAAAGGCGTGTCGCAACCCTTAGTTATTTTTAAAGGCTACGAATCCACATATAACGATCCTATCGTCGGAAATTTTGAGGATAGTTTTTATTATTCGCCATTTAAAAACTTACCAAACGACTTAACCAAAACTCAAAAAGATTCTGTTTTAACGGCGGCGAAAATAACCATCCAAACTAAGGTTACTCCAGAATTTAAACGAATCAAGAACTTTTTTGAAACCGAATATTTTCCAAAAACCAGAACTTCGTTAGGAGTTTCTGAAACCCCTAAAGGCAAGGATTTCTATCAAAATAGAATTAATTTTTATACCACGAGCACGCAGTATACTGCTGAGGATATTCATCAAATTGGTTTAAGCGAAGTCGCTCGTATTAAGGCGGAAATGGAGCAAATTATCAAGGATTTGAAGTTTGAAGGAAGTTTTGCTGACTTCTTTCATTTTTTAAGAACAGACAAACAGTTTTATGCTGAAACTCCTGAACAATTATTGATGATTGCGCGCGACATGGCAAAACGAGCCGATGCCCAATTACCACGCTACTTCAAGCAACTCCCTCGTAAACCTTATGGCGTAGCGCCTGTACCC